>JBEEOB010000126.1:0-28465 GCA_041191865.1 Bacteroidota bacterium | reverse complement strand
AGCCGGGATATCGATTTCCTTGCGAAACCAAACGATTCCATTGAGATCCTTGAGGCCTTGATCTTCCCAAAACCCTGGGATGAAATAATTTTTCCAGCCCTTGGGTTCATAGCTTGGGTCGAACCATTTTTTCGTTTCATGAAGTCCGCGGTCCTTTTCGATGGGTGCTGGGCTAGCCGTGATGGGCGTTTGGACAGGGATGGGAAAGGGTTTGAGTCCGGATTCAGAGATCCAGGATTCGATGGGCGATCCGCCCACGCTGGCGTTGATGATCCCGATGGGTACATGCGTTTGATCAAATCGTTTTTGGGCGAAAAAATAAGTCACCGCTCCCATCTTCAAGACATTTTCGGGATTGGTTTCGAGCCATTTGGCATTGGGAATATTGTCTTTTTCGATGTCCTTGCTGACGAGGGTCGGGATGAAGAAATTCCGAATGAGCGGATAATTTGCCACCGCAATTTCAGCTGGATAGGTTTCCTTCACACGCTCCATGGGCAAGACCATGTTGGACTGTCCAGAACAAAGCCAGACTTCTCCCCAAAGCACGTTGTGAATAGTGATGTCATTGATACGAATGTCAAAAGGCCCGCCAGCTGGGAAGGCCGGCAATTGTGCCTGCCACTTGCCCGATATATCAGCTTGGATTTTGATGGATTTATTTCGGGTAATGATGCGAATTTTTTCTTTCGGACTCGCCCAGCCCCAGATGTTCGTAGGCTTTCCGCTTGGCAAGACCATGTTGTCGCTGACCAACGAAGGAAGCTTTACTTGGCCGAATGTCGTTAACGACAATGAAATGAAAAGGACTAAAAGAATCTTTTGCATGTGTTCAATTTTATCAGTTTCCTGTTCGAAATTTTGCTTCCCCCCGCACTACCTTTGGCAAACCTGATGAGGATTGCCAAAGGTAAGGGGCCTCAAGGGAGATTTATTCAACGATAAATTCGTATTTACCGCTGCTTATTTCCTGCACAAAGGTGTCTCCGCTTGCCTTCCAGCTTCGGTTACCCTCCTTAATTTTCGATCCTGGTTTCACGCTTAATCGTAATTCAGACGTTGTGTTCGCGGGAATCTCAAACGTATAGATCGTCTGCCCGCTTTTCACTGTCCAGCTACTCGAAATTTTCCCATACATGCTGGAAATATGCCCTTTGGCATGTGTCAACACCCCCGTCGGATCCGGAACCGGACGCAAATAGAAATGCTTGAAACCCGGTGATTTTTCATCCCGCTGGATTCCCAAGGAATGATTATACATCCAAGCCGCCACCGCTCCAAAGGAATAGTGGTTAAATGAATTCATGCTATTATTTCCCCCAAAACCATTCTCCACCGTGTACGAATTCAAACGCTCCCAAATCGTCGTCGCGCCATTTGCCACGGAATACAACCAAGAAGGATAGGTCTTTTGGGTCAATAATCGATAGGCTTCGGCATGTTGATTATTGGCCGATAATGCCTCGCTGATCGATGCGGTACCTATAAACCCTGTCATTAAGGAATATGCTGGCCGTGCCACGCCACCATCATCCGTATTCGAACGTTTCACCGTCTCCACCAATCCCGCAATCGCATACGGCTTATTGGCAGCATCAAATATCCCCAATGCTAAAGGTATCGCATAAGACGCTTGGGTGTCAACCAATTGGCCCTTGTCGGTTTTTCCGGTAACTGCAGTTGCATTGGGCGGCCCGAAAGTGGCCGATTTTACACCCGATTTTACGGATTTATGTGTCGTAGCATCCACGTAAATGGCATTAAATAAGGCCTTGCGCTCGCCTGATTTTTGAGTAAAATTCACCGCATCATCTGCATAGCCCAAAATAGACGCTACCTTCGACATAATCTCATAATTATAAGCCTGATAACTTACCCAAAAAGCCGTATTGTCATTCTTATTTCCTTCAGGACTCAACCAATCCCCCAAAGGTCCTTCATTCAATATTCCCTCTGGTGTTTGTTTAGTCTCTAAAAAAGCCACATAACGCTTCATGGCATTGTAGTGTTCGGCCAATAAGGCCTTGTCTCCATATTGTTGGTAGGTCTCCCAAGGAATCACGATACCCGCGCTTCCCCAAAGTGTCCCGCCAAATCCCCCGCCCATCGGCGCCACATCTGTAAAGCGCCCATCTGCTCGCTGCACATCGCGCATGCCCTGTAAATGTCGGCGCATAAAATTATTTACGGGTGCTAAATAGGTGGCAGTTTTGGAGAAGACGTTGATGTCCCCCGACCAGCCCATACGTTCATTACGAGCCGGCGTATCCGTGGGGATGGATAAGAAATTTCCGCGCATCGACCAGGTAATATTATTCCATAACTTATTCACCATCGGGTCCGAGGTCTCGTAAGACGAACTAATTTCGCTAATTGACGAGAGCACAATTCCGGCCACTTGTGGCAAAGCTGGGGCCTGATCAAGTCCGTTAATTTCCAAATAACGGTAGCCATGGAACGTAAAGCGCGGCTGGATGTATTCGTCTCCGCCCTTCAGTACATATATATCTTGAGCTAAGGCGGCACGTATATTCTCCAACATGATCATTCCTTTTTGCGCAGCATATTCCGCTAAATCCGGATACAACATTTCAGCATAACGCAAGGTAATGACTTGACCTGCCTTGCCGTTTGGAATGAAGATCTTCGGAAATCCAACCATGTTTTGACCCATGTCGTAGACGTATACGCCTTTGCGGGGTTCTTGAATGGACTGCGCTTGTAAGACCATGCGGACTTGAACGCGATCATCTAATTGCCCAGTCAAATGCATGTTGCTATAGTCCAGATTCTTGTCTACGAATGCCGTTCCCTCTAGCGGAATCGTTGATGCGGCTTGCCAATGTTTATCCGAGTAGCCTGTGGTTGACCAACCCGTAATTGCGGCTTCTTTTTGGGCGTCATAGACTTCCCCTTGGAAGAAACTACCGACGCGGATCGGGCCATCATTGAAAGATTTCCACTGGTTCGGATTTGTTGTTACGATTTGTTCTGTGCCATCGGAATAACTAATGACTAATTTGGCCAACATGGATTGTCGGTCGCCAAAATAATTCCAATTATCCCCACTGAAGGTGATATTTCCTGACCACCAGCCCTCGCTGAGCCAAGCGCCCCACGCGTTTTCGCCGGATTTTAGGAGCGATGTTACATCAAAACTTTGGTATTGGTGCGTCTTATTGTATTGTGTCAACCCGGGATTAAAATAGTCTTCGCCCACGCGTTTCCCATTCAAATACAATTCATAAATTCCCCGAGCGGTGGCGTAAATACGTGCCTTTTTAATAACTTTTCCTGTCGTGGAAAATTGTGTTCGCAACATCGGAGCGGCATGTTGGCTTGGATTTGCGACAGAAAATGTACCACTGACCTTAAATTTCATTCCATCCCAGCCCGGCCATAATTCAGGTTTTTCTGCTGCCGCAAACAGGGTATTACTCGGTTGGCGGAAATTTTTAATCTGCACATCCGAAAAATAGGCGGTTTCACCTTCCGGAGCCTGAAAGCCGATTTCGGCCAACATCGGAAAGGAGATGAAATTGTTTCCTAATCCAACAGGGTTGAGATTAAAGCCTGAAGGCGCGAAAGGGCTTGCGGTATTCAGTGTAGGGTTAATTTTATGCTCCTTATCCACTTGGTCTATGTAAAGATCAAATAAACCAAAATTGCAGGTCGCAAAAACCGTGTGTTTTTGATATTGATTCGTTTTTGATATCACGTTTTTGGGGATTTCGAATCGAAAGATCGCTTTATTCGCATCATCTTTGGGATCATAGCCCGCTCGGTAGACATTCAAATAGGCTTGGGTGCTGTCGGAAAGATCAAGTTCAATACGAATGTAGGAGCTGTTTTTCGTACTTTCCACGCCTTGAATGTTGAGGTTTTTGTTTTGTAAACGCGGGTCATTGGCACCGAAAACGAAGGAGGCTTTTTTGGATTTAGAGGCTTCGTCCAACTGAATTCCGTATTGAAATTTATAGACGGACAGGTAATGGCTGTAAAGCGGTAAATCGTTTGATCCGATCCAGCTTGCTTCGTTCCAAGATTCGTTTAGTAGGCCCGTTTCAAAGGATGATTGGGCGCTGGAAACTTGATTTTTCTGATTCCAAACTTGCACAGTCCAAGTATATTTTGTGCGCGCTTCGAGTGCTTTCCCCGCATAGGAAATCCCTAGGGAAATGTCAGAGGCTACTTTTTTACTATCCCAAACAGGCTGATTTTTTTCATCCTGTACGAGGATGCGGTAAGCGATTTGTCGGTCGCCGCGCGCGCCTGCTTTACTGAGCATTTGCCAAGAAAAACGCGGTTTACGTTCGTCCATGCCGAGGGGCATTTCTTGGTATTCGACTTGGAGTTTGGTGAGACTAACCTGTGCGAGGCTGGCAAAGGTCAAAAAACTCAAGCAAAGGAGTAAAGCAAATTTCATTTTAAAACGGTTTAGAGATCGAATGTACTTAAAATCTGACGAGAGCCTATCCCTAGTGGGGGTAGGATGGTTTGGCCTCGGGCCATATGCCCCAGGTTAAAACCAGGGGTTATAAGGTAATCGGGTCTAAAACCCTGGGCTTTAGCTTAGGGTATGGTCACGAATTTTCTTCGTTTGATAACCCCAGACTTCAGTCTGGGGACTTATAAAAACTTGCGAACCTTTAACCAGTTCTCAAAATCATGGATCCAGTTGTCGCTCGCTGTATTGTTTTTTCGCATTCCAAAGCCGTGGCCTCCATTTTCGTATACATGCAATTCACTCGGGTGTTTGGCAGCGATCCAGCGTTCGAAAAGTCGGATGCTATGTGGCGTGAAACCTAAATTATCGTCGGCCGCCACCGCTATGAAAGCCGGAGTAATCGCACGGGGCATTTCTTTTCCTGTTACAGCATTTGCATAGTGGTAGATGGGGGCTATGAAATTTGGTTTTAATTCTTGTGGGGCACTTAATAAGACATTCATCGTCAGGGTGCCGCCAGCTGAGAAGCCCATGAAACCCATTTTTTCTGGATCAATCCCGAGTTTTTTAGCATTTGCCTTTACATATTTAATGGCTTCGATACCATCTTGTGTAGCCATTTCTACCACGGGGGCGTTGATTTCATCGAGCTTTTTGAAATCAGTCATGAGCGGCATTAACTCGGCAAATGGATTGGGTCCGTTTGACTTCACTACACGATAGGTCAGGACGAAGGCGGTAATTCCACGCGCGCTTAAATACTTCGCCACATCATGGCCTTCGGAATCGATGGATAAAATGTGGAAGGCACCGCCGGGTGCGATGATGATGGAGCTGCCATTTCCTTTGCCAGCGGCTGCGGGGTAGATGGTCAACGTGGGTTCTGTGACATTGAACAACATCCGGTTATCGGGCATGGGGGTAAACTCCTTGACTTCCCAATTCCAGTTTTCAGATCCCGGAGCATTGCCCGGATAGAGCTTAATGACTTGTTGGCCGAAGGCCGATACGCTCAAAAGGATAAATAAGATAATTTTCATGTTTTGAATATACTTAATGTATCAAGATTAGACAATATTAAGAATGTTTCTATATTTGCTTTATTGTAAACCCTAAATTTTATTTCGTATGAAAAAGTTTATTGCACTTGTATTTGTTTTAACTACCTTATTTTCAGCTTCTTCATTTGCTTCTCAGCCAGACCCGACTGATTTTTTCGCTGGAAAGTGGAAAATCATGGTTTCGGGAACGCCCAACGGTGACGTGACATTTGCGACGAATTTGATCCGTAAAGATGGCGCATTAACGGGCCAATTAAAGATTGTTGGTGATGATTCACTTCCTTTGGTTGACATTTCCAAAGTTGAGGATAGCAGCGACAAAGTGGTTATCTATTTCACCATTCAAGGCTATGATGTGAATGCAGAATTGACGAAAGTGGATGATGACAACTTGAAAGGTTCTTTGATGGGCATGTTTGAGGCAAAAGCAGCGCGCGTTAAAGAATAAACAGTCGTTGGCTGTTTAAAATTTTAAATTGATATAGCCATGAAAATAGCTGGAAAAGTATTTTTAGTGACCGGAGCGGGTAGTGGGATGGGCCGCGAAATGACGCACCAAATCATTGCCAAAGGGGGTAAAGTAGCCGCATTGGATAGGCATTTGCCCGCTTTGTTAGAAACCCAACAAGTTTGCTCCGGAACTTCCAAAACATTTCTAGCCTTAGAAGTAGACATATCCGATCGGCCCCAAGTGCTTGCATTGCCCGAACAGGTGATCAAGCACTTTGGGCAGATTGATGGCATCATCAACAATGCTGGAATCATTCAGCCCTTTGTGAAGGTCAATGACTTGACCTTTAATCAAATTGAACACGTGATGAACGTGAATTTTATGGGTACTGTTTCGGTAAGCAAAGCATTTCTTCCCCATTTATTGGAGCGTCCTGAGGCGCATATTGTCAATATATCCAGTATGGGAGGTTTTTTGCCTGTTCCCGGCCAAAGTATCTATGGGGCATCCAAAGCGGCCGTGAAATTATTCACAGAAGGTTTGTATGCCGAACTGAAAGAAACGGCGGTACGTGTTTCGGTGGTTTTTCCGGGGGCTATCGCGACAAATATTACCGCTAATTCAGGAATCGAAATGCCCAAAGTTTCTGGGGATACTTCGGCTATGGCGACGATGCCGGCCAACGAAGCTGCGCGCATCATTTTGCACGGTATGGAAACCAATCAATACCGGATTCTGGTAGGTTCTGATTCCAAATTCATGGATTTCTTATGCCGACTGGCACCCGAATATGCGACAAACTTCATCGCGAAAAAGATGAAGGCGCTGCTGGGATAATTATCAGTCTCTTGGATTTGATTATCAGTTGGCGAGGGAATTTTCTCATTCCTCCCCACTACCTTTGCCAAACCTTGGAGGATTGGCAAAGGTAAGGGGGTTATGCTATAAAAGTTTCAACCATCGTCAATGCCCGGTCGATGATTTGATGCATATCGTAATACTTGTATTCGCCTAATCGGCCCCCGAAAAATACCTGCGCCTCTTGATCCGCCAACGATCGGTATTGCTGAAATAAGTCATTATTTACCTGATCGTTCACCGGATAATAGGGCTCCGTCACCTCCGCTTTGTATGGCTCCGGATATTCATAGCTAATCCATGTACTCGGTGTTTCATTAAATTCAAAATGCTTGTGTTCAATGATGCGTGTA
Organism: Bacteroidota bacterium; assembly: GCA_041191865.1. Lineage (GTDB taxonomy): Bacteria > Bacteroidota > Bacteroidia > Cytophagales > Spirosomataceae > Aquirufa. The sequence continues at coordinate 21,295 of JBEEOB010000126.1, read as the reverse complement.
TACGGAATTTCGGACTCCGTGTAGTTCATGACCGCAACACCCTGGTGATTCGAATAATCATGTTTGACGTGGTCAAAGCGCGTTGTCTTATATTCTAATTCCCCAAATTGGTAATTAAAATAGGAATCAATCGGCCCCGTGTAAATCACTTTATTGGCCATCGCATTGTAAGATGCTTTATCCGCCAAATAATCCACGTTCAATCGAACCTCAATTCCCTCTAATAACTTTTCAAATATTTGTGTATAGCCACCTTCAGGAATTCCTTGGTAACGATCATTAAAGTAATTCGTATCGAAGGTAAACCGTACAGGCAAACGCTTGATGATCTCCTTTGGCAATTCCTTTGGGTCCTTTATCCATTGTTTGGCAGTATAGCCTTTGATGAGTTTTTCGTAGATATCTTTCCCGACCAATTTGATTGCCTGCTCCTCTAAATTTTGTGGCTCACCCACAATATCTTTTCCCTGTTCAGCAATGATTTTTTGGGCTTCCGCAGGTGTATTGACATTCCACAACTGATTAAAAGTCCACATATTGAAAGGTAGCGCGAATAGCTCCCCTTTGTAATTGGCAATCGGTCGGTTCGTGTAATGGTTGAACTTCGCATATTGGTTTATCCAATTCCAAACTTTCTCATTCGAGGTATGGAAAATATGCGCCCCATAGACATGTAAATGAATATCATCGCGTTTTTCGGTGAAGCAATTTCCCGCAATGTGATTGCGTTTTTCAATCACTAAACATTTATAGCCCTGATTGGTCAATTCTCTCGCACAAATACTGCCGAAAAAGCCGGCACCAACAATCAGAAAATCATAGGGTTTTGACATTACCTTGGGGTTATTTTGGCAACAAAATTAGTTAATTTTCACATGCCTTTTCCAAATCGGCAATGATGAATTTTGACATTTGTAAAAAGGCATAGGTTGCCTTGGGTGCGGTCACGGGATTGCTCATAAATTTACCTAAGCAATTGGGGACAATTTGCCAAGAAACGCCGTATTGATCTTTCAGCCAGCCGCATTTTCCGGGAGATCCGCCTGTCGTCAATTGATCCCAAAAGAAATCAATCTCCTCCTGTGTATCCACAACAACGACATGGGAAACGCCTTCGTTAAAGGCGAACTCATGCATGTGCGAACTGTCCATGGCCCCAAAAACCTGATTGTTCAATTGGAATTGAGCATAATTTAAATGGGTGGCAACATCTGCTCCCCCTTCGCCATAGGGGCTAAGCTGTACCGTTTTTGAATCCGGGAAAATTGAGGTGTAATAAGCAATCGCTTCTGCCGCTTTGCCATTATTATCCCCCGTAAACATCAGGCTCGGATAGACTTTGTCACCACTGACATGGTCTAACATCAATTGCCAATTTACCCCAAAGCGATCGGCCACCCAACCGTATTTGCTACTCCAAGGATAAGCATTCAAAGGCATCATGACCTTTCCCCCTTCAATGAGCCGAGCCCAAATGCGATCAATCTCCGCCTCATTTTCTGCATTGTAGAAAAACGAAATGGAGGGATTGATTTTATACTCCGGCCCACCGTTTAAGTGCATGAATCGCTTGCCCGCCAAGGTATAGTTGACGGTAAACGGATTTTCCGAAATAAGTTGGACATCGGTAAATACCGACTGGTAAAAAGTAAATGCTTCTTTGGCTTGTTTATCAAACCACAAACAAGTCATGATGGGATGGTTCATATTGATTTTGCTTTAAAACTCCAGGTAAAGGTAAATTCCGCGACAACCATGCCGTCTTGATTTTTGCCGATGGCTTTGGATGTTAACTTAACCCCTTCGCCTGTTTTGACTGTCTCGTCCACTGCCGCTTCCATCGCCTTCCCATCTTCACACGTAAAAAAGATGGTTCCTGTGGCTTTTTTGACGAATGTCGCTTCTACTTTTTCGACCAACATGCTGACAGCAGGTTGGCGTTTATGCACTTGGGCATAGGCCAACATTCCACTACTCATTTCTGCCGCCATGGCTTCCACCGCGAAATACATGGAACGAAAGGGATTCTGATTAAACCAAGATAATTTAGTTCTCACCACACACGACTCCTCATCAAAATGGTGAATGTTCAATCCTGACCAAAATGCGGCCGAAAGGTTTTTGAATATAAAAAACTTGAATAATATGGGGGTCGTAATAATGCGTTTAAACTCGCTGAAATTAACGTTCATAGCTACTTGTTTAGGTCGATAAAAATAGGTCTTTTCGTTGCATTTTAAAAATGATTTCGCCGTTGGTTTTTTGACCTGACGCTGCCCAGCCCTTTTGCGTATAAAATTTTTCGGCCCTTGTTCCAGCCTCGGTCCCAAACATCAATTCTACCGAACTTTGCGTAAAAAACCCGTTGACCAAGATATCATGCAAGCCGCCACCTATTCCTTTCCCCTCAAAAGCAGGATCAATAAAGAGCGCCCAAAGCTCATTTCCTGCTACGTTCACAATCGAAAAGCCAACAATCTGATTTGCCGATTCACAGACCCATCCACTGTTTGGCAAGGACAAATAAGGCTCATAATCAGCCCCCTGAACGGCTAAAGGATTTCTTAAAACGTTCTCTTTGACCGTTAGGCGAATGCGATGCATCGCTGGAATATCCGCTATATCGGCTTCTCTAATAGACATAGGGAATCAAGGATTTTACTTTTTGGGCATACGCGGTATAGGATTCCCTATACAGGTCACGTAATTTTTGCTCCTCTAGTCGACTGCCAATCCAGATATAAACATAGCTGATGATAAGGACAAATAACATGCTTTTCGTAGGGAAAAGTAAGTAAAGCCCAGCAATGAAAATCAGGGTTCCAAAATACAGGGGATGCCGGACAAAGCGGTACATACCTGAAACAACTAATTCGGATTGGGTCTCGGGCTGAAATCCTAAAAATTCACGCAGGTTGAATGCTCGGAATGCGAGTATGATAAGAATGAATCCGATGCTGGTGATTACAGAACCTATTAATGTGTTAGTAGCAAGGGAAGCTAGCGGTAAGCTGAACACAAGTAAAACCCCTAAGCCTAGGATGGCAATGACATTGTACAGGATTCGGTAATAGGGGTAAAGATGTGGAAGGGTTTCAGAAAAATACTTTTTCACTCGCATGCTCGCTAAAAAGCTATGCACAAAGAAATAAATTAGCCATCCGGATATTAGAAACACATGCATGCGCGCTTGATTTTTGTCAAAGCTAAATCCTTTTTGAGAAAATATTCCCATGTTTAGTAAGAACCTTTTAACTTTCCCTTTTTAAGGAAAAACCTATTTTATGCAACGTAGAAAATTTATCCAATGGTCATCTTTGATCAGCTCTGTTTCATTCTTACCTACGAAAAAACTCAGTGCCTCCACCGACCGCTCCTATTGGGTAAACCTGCTCGATAAAATCGCCGCCCCCATCTTGAAAAATATGTCCAAAGGGGAACTGCGGAAAAATATGATTATTACTTACAGCCCGACCTGGGATAAACGACCTTCGGATGTTGCCTATATGGAGGCTTTTGGCCGTTTGCTAATTGGTATTGGCCCATTTTTGGCCCTCCCGGATGATGTAAGTTCTGCCGCCGCTCGGGAGGAAACGAATATCCGAAAGCGCATGAAGGAACAAACCTTGGCCGCGCTTAGGCATGCTGCGGACCCTTTAAGCGCGGACTATTTGTATTGGGGATCTCCTACTTCCAAACAGCCCTTAGTGGATGCGGCATTTATCGCCCAGGCATTTTTGATAGCCCCTTCGGCCTTGTGGGAACCTTTGTCGGCCGAAACCAAAATGAACTACATCCGGGAGTTTACCACGATCCGACAAATCGTTCCACCGAACAACAATTGGGTCTTATTTGCGGCTACGATTGAGAGTTTTTTATTGTACATCGGGAAGCCTTTTGACGCGCCGCGCATTGATCAGGCCATTGCGAAAATTCAGTCTTGGTACGTGGGAGATGGCTGGTACAAGGATGGTGAGAAATTTCATTTTGATCATTACAATGGATTTGTGATTCATCCTATGTTGATCGATGTTATGCGCGTTAATCTGGCCAAAGGCCGTCTTTCGCAAGCTGATTTTGATTTAGCCTACAAGCGGATGCAACGCTATGCCAGTTTTCAAGAACGTTATATTTCTCCAGAGGGCACGTTTTTGGTGGTAGGTCGTTCTTCGACATATCGAGTTGGGCTGTTCCAGCCGCTCGCAAAGTTGGCCTTGGAAAATGCCTTGCCTGAAGGTGTGAGTTTAGCACAAGTACGTTCGGCTTTGACGGCCGTTTTCCGACGGGTGTTTGTTTCTTCGACTTTTGATCGAGACGGTTGGTTGACTTTAGGTTTAGTTGGGGCTAATCAAGCGAATATCGCAGATTCCTATTCGAATACGGGAAGTATGTATTTGACCTCGGCAGCATTTTTGCCTTTGGGCTTGCCGGCGAGCCATCCATTTTGGTCGGATGCCGATGCAGATTGGACACAGAAGAAGGCATGGACCGGACAAGTATTTCCGAAGGACTATGCTGTCGACTTCTAACCTTAACCTTTGGCAATCCTCCATAGGTTTGCCAAAGGTAGTTGCGCGGATGCGAAAAACGAGTCAAAAAACTGATAAAAATAAGATGCTACAAGAACTCATTGCTTTATATGATCGGGATTTGAAAGCCCTTCGAAAAGAGATTGAATTATATCAATCCGATGGCCATGTTTGGCAGGTCGCGGAAGGAATTAATAATCCAGGCGGAAATGTATTCATGCACTTGATGGGGAACTTAAATACATTTTTTGGGGCGGTGTACGCAAATACGGGTTACGTGCGTGACCGCCCACTGGAATTTTCAGCGCGGGATGTTCCGCGGGAAACGTTATTGCACATGCTCGATGAAATTCATCCCATAGTGCTTCAGGTTTTACGTGATTTCCCGAGCGATAAATTAGGGGAAATTTACCCCATCCGAATTTTCGAAGAGGATAAAACAAATGGCTATATTTTTATCCATTTGGAGACACATTTGGCCTACCATTTAGGGCAAATTAATTACCACCGACGCCTGCTGGTTTAACTACCTTTGGCAAACCTTGGAGGATTGCCAAAGGTAAGTGGGGGAAACGAAATGAATGACTATTAAACTGATAAAAAAATGAAAAAATTCTTAAAAATTCTTGGCTGGACTTTATTCAGCATCATCCTCATGCTTTCCGTGGCCATGGGGACCTTTATGTACAAAGTGAAGTACGGCTTCCCCGTGAGTTATGAAACAGAAAAACCCGGGATTCAATTTCCGGTGAATCAAGCAGCCATTTTGGTCTTTACCAAAACAACCGGCTTCCGCCATGCAGAATCCATCGATGCCTCAATTCCAATTTTGAAAGATCTAGGCAAATCCCACAACTATTTTGTCTATGAAACAGCGGATGGTGGGGTGTTTAACGCGGAACAATTGAAGCAATTTAGTTTGGTGATTTTTGATAATTCGACGGGAAGGGTGCTAAATGACGACCAACAATCCGCGCTGGAAAAATATGTGGAAGAAGGTGGGTCCCTGATGGGAATTCACGGTGCGGGAGACGATTCACACCGCTGGGAATGGTATGAAACAAACCTCTTGGGAGCTAAATTTTCACATCATCCCTTGAATCCGCAATTCCAACAGGCCGATGTACGGATGTCGGAAAATGTCGATTCCTTATTTTCACAGAAGCTCGTTAAGCAATGGAGCAATACCGACGAATGGTATGTCTTTTTCAATCAGCCCAATGATGTAACTGTTTTGTATTCAATTAATGGCGACAAAATAATTCCGAATGGAAATATGCTTTGGATGACAGACAAAAACTTCGGTATGGGAGCGAATCACCCGGTGGCTTGGTACCGTCAAGTAGGAAAAGGAAAAACATTTTACACCTCCATGGGACATTCGGCTGCCGTTTGGAAAAACCCAGATTACCAGAAGTTAATCGAACAAGGCATCGCCTGGAGCATGCATAAAAATTAGTCCAAATAGGGCACTAATTCCGCGCGCAACAAACCACTCCCTCCACCATAATGTTGGATGACCGGTTGGCTTACTTGCGCGCGGATTTTTGCTTCATCTGCTTCAGACACGCTGCTGCTGAGTAAGACAAGGTCGAAAGTTGCGGTCAACAGGTCTTCTACCTGTGCAAAGGATACGGCTTCAGCCGTTTCATATTGATTAATCAAACGGACCAAAACGGCCACGATATCTGGATTTCCCCCGAAGACTGCGATTGTTTTCATGCGCATTAAAATTGCATGGGAACTTCCATCAGTAAAATTTCCGCTTCGGCGGTTAAGGCTTTTAATTCAAATGCCTCAGCTCCACGAATGCCCAAGCCATCCCGTGTGGACAAGCTTTGGCCATCGAGTTCAAAACTGCCCGAAAGCACAAAGGCATACACGCCATTTCCGGCTTTATTTATCACATAATTCGCGGAAACACCCTGATCAAATTTTCCCAGATGGAACCAGGCATCTTGGTGAATCCAAACGCCCGCATCTTCCGCATTTGGCGATAAAATTTGTTGCAATTGATTATGACGGTCTGCTACATTCAAGGTGATTTGATCGTAACGAGGTGTTACATTTTTCTTATTCGGGAAGACCCAAATCTGTAAAAATTTAACCGTAGAATCTTTGCTGTGATTGTATTCGCTGTGGTAAATACCTGTCCCCGCACTCATCACCTGTATATCACCATGCCGAATCACGGCTTTATTTCCCATGCTGTCTTGGTGTTCAAGATCACCTTCCAAAGGGATACTGATGATTTCCATGTTGTCATGCGGATGTTGGCCAAAACCCATGCCACCTGAAACGGTATCGTCATTCAACACGCGTAAAGCACCAAAATGGATACGGGAAGGGTTGTGGTAATTGGCAAAACTAAAGGTGTGGAAACTTTGAAGCCAGCCATGGTTTGCGGCTCCGCGGGAATCAGCGGTGTGTAATTCGTACGATTTCATATGGGACGGAATAATTTTAGCAAAGCTAGTATTTATTTGATTTGGTTTCGGTTAAAATGTAGAATTTAGGCGTAGTTTTGGCTTAAACTTAATTTAACAAATGAACGGTAATTCTGAAAACGCTTTTTTAGCAGGTCCTCGTTCCCGCTGGCAAGAATTTTTATTTTCATTAGACGTATTATTTCAATTTATCAAAGGATTTCGTAACCTACACTTCGTTGGCCCCTGCATCACCATTTTTGGTTCCGCACGTTTTGGCCCCGAAGATGTCTATTATCAAACCACGGAGGAACTTGCGACGCGTTTGGGCAAGGATGGGTTTGCGATTATGACGGGAGGCGGGCCGGGAATTATGGAGGCGGCTAACAAGGGGGCTAAACGTGCTGGGGCATTATCCTTGGGTTGTAACATTGAACTTCCTTTTGAACAACATCCAAATCCCTATTTAGATCGGATGGTTACAATTCGCTATTTCTTTGTGCGCAAAGAATTATTGCGAAAATATTCTTCGGGATTTGTCATTATGCCCGGCGGCCTAGGGACCTTGGATGAGTTTTTCGAAGTGATAACGCTTATTCAAACAGGGAAAATGAATAACTTTCCAGTCGTAGTGATGGGTTTGGAATACCATGAAAAATTGATGCACTATTTTGAAACCTTGATCCACGAGGCAACGGTGAGTTCTGGGGATTTCCAACACATCTTATTTACAGATGATATCGCTGAGGCGGAACAACATATTCGAAACTTTACGGGGATATCGCCTGAAAAACGCGGGCAAATAAATACCCCTTTATGGATTTTAGGGGAAAGAAAAATAACACGAAAAAAATGAAAAGATCGCTGATTTTATTTTGCTTCATTGCATTTAGCGGAATGGCTCAAACTGTCCAGGTGAAGACCCAACAAGGAATTGTAGAAGGAGAAACGCTGGGTTCAATTCACCGCTTTTTAGGGATTCCTTTTGCGCAGCCGCCTGTGGGCGATTTGCGCTGGAAAGCTCCGCAGCCGCTTGCTTCATGGTCAGGGGTTAAGGTCACAAAAGCTTATGGTCCGAGTCCCATGCAAGCGGAACCTAAACCCTTTATGGTTTGGTCAGAAGAATACTTAATTCCCAAGGAACCCATCAGCGAGGATTGCCTCTACTTAAATGTTTGGAATGATTCGAAAGGCAACGCCGCCAAGCCTGTTTTGGTGTACATCTATGGCGGAGGTTTTCGTAGCGGAGGCGCTGCCTGCCCCATTTATGACGGGGCCGCAACAGCTTCCAAAGGCGTTGTTTTTGTCAGCATTAATTACCGGGTCGGAACCTTTGGTTTTTTGGCACACCCAGAACTTAGTAAAGAATCCGCTGCAGGAGTATCTGGCAATTATGGATTGTTGGATATGATTGCTGCATTAAAATGGATTAAAGCAAACATCGCCGCGTTCGGCGGGGACCCGAACCAAGTAACCATTGCGGGGCAATCTGCTGGGGCATTTGCGGTCAATTATTTATGCGCCTCTCCGCTTGCAAAAGGTCTTTTTAAAAGAGCGATTGCAGAGAGCGGAAGTGCCATGCTTTCTACACCTTTACGGCCTGCATTAACTCAAGCGACTGCGGAGGCGACCGGTGTATCGTTTGCTGCGAAATTGGGGCTTGAAAATTTACAAGGTTTGCGGGCTAAATCGGCCAACGATATTTTAGTAGCCCCCGGGGGACTTACATCGCCTTATTTAGATGGCTACGTGGAACCAACGAACATGGTAGCCGCTTATGCGGAAAATAAGGTGAACGATGTCGACTTATTATTGGGGTGGAATTCCGAAGATGTTGTCAGCAATCGCTTGTTGCCTGCACGGGAATACCAACAAAATTTGACCCAAAAATATGGGGAAAGAGCCGCCGCTTTTTTGACTTATTATCCTGCGACGAACGACGCGGAGGCGGCAATTTCGCAACGTAATTTAAGTCGGGATGAAACCTTTGGTGCCGGGGTGTTTTTCTGGGCCAAAACGCAAATAAAGCACGGGAAATCCCCCGTGTACCTGTACAATTTTAATCGGCAAATTCCTGGGGATACACCCGAAACCCAAAATGGCGCATTTCATACGGGGGAGGTTCCCTATGCATACGATAATCTAGCGAAAGTGAAACGGCCTTATCAGGATGTAGATCGGAAACTAGCGAAATACATGTCGAATTATTGGGTCAATTTTGCGAAGACTGGGAATCCGAATGGGGAGGGATTGCCCGCATGGCCTCGTTTCCAGGAGGGAAATCAAGTCATGCTGTTGGATGTAGAAATCCAAGCGTCAACATTGCAGCATGTCCAAGCACTTGAGTTGCTTGCGCAATAGTTTTACTTTTTTAGTAAATCGCGAATCTCTTTCAGTAGCTCGATTTGTGGATCTTTTTTGTTTTCCTCTAATGGGACTTCGACCAAGTTAACCTTATTAATTGCCTTGATGATGGCAAAAAGCACAAAGGAAATCAAGATAAACTGAATGATGGCCGCAAGGGATTTGCCATATTTTACAGCACCCCAGGAAAGTTTATCGATGTCTGCAACCCCCGCTGCTTCAATAGCCGGCGTTAAGATTAGTGGCGTGATGATGTCAGAAACCAAGGAATTAATAATGCTTGAAAACGCAGCCCCGATCACGACAGCTACCGATAATTCAATGACATTTCCTTTGATAGCAAATGCTCTAAATTCTTTAATCCAATTCATGCGTGAAATCATTTAATGCCCAAAGATAAACCCTTATTTTGCACAAAAATACAGATCATGAAAAACTATTTATTCGGATTATTACTGCTTTCTTTTTCGAGCTTCGCTCAGAAGCCTTTTGGAAAAATAAATACAAGCCTTGCTTTAGATACGCTGGAAGCTTCTTGCGGCTCATGCAATTTTAAGATGACCCAAAAGGGATGTTATTTAGCCATAAAAAAAGAGGGTGTGGCCTATGAAGTAAAAGGGACGGGATTAGATGATCATGGGGATGCGCATGCCACCGATGGATTTTGCATGGCTGTCCGCCGCGCCCGCGTGCAAGGTAGGGTTGAACATGGGTATTTTGTGGCAACCTATTTTGAGCTGTTGAAATAAAAAAAACACCACACGAAAATCGGGCGGTGTTTCGGAATTACACTTCATCAACAAACTAAATAACAACTAGTAAAGGCTTGAATCGAATTAGTTTACTCGACTATTTTTGTACATTTGAATCTTCATCCTAGTTAAAACCATCATATGAAAAAGATTTTTTTATTGGCTGCTTCCGTAGCCCTTTTTTCCTTCGCAGCAGATAAATTCATCACGATGCGGATTCCTGAGCCAACGGTTAATTACCACTGGAACAACTTAAATAACATCAAAGTAATCGCTGATCAAAGCAACTTGCCGCATGCGCAAGTGAAATTCATCATCGCGTCGATCGATAGTTTACAAAAGGACATGGCAAGAAATGCACGCTTGGATAGTACGGTCGTAGCGCCAACGGCAATGCCAAAGAAAAAATAGCATCAAAGTAGGACCTTTTGACTGCAAGATTGTTTGATAGGTCTACTTGGGATACGCATTGAACCTATTTCAGGTATCTTTCCTATCGAAAAAAACAACAGATGCGTTACCTTATTTTACTATTAGCCTTTGTTCATATTCAGTGTACAAGTACAGAACAGGTAGATTCCACTTCGTTACCCTTGGCGTCTGCCATGTTGCCGTTCAGCTCGACAATCGATTTCGAAAATCCGGCTAATTATGCAAACCAGTCGAAACCGACATACATCACCAAAGATAACGCAGGAGGGAATGGCATCATCGACAAACAAGCAACGCTCGGTCGGATTCTTTTTTATGATAAGAATTTAAGTATTGACAATAGTCGTTCCTGTGCGTCTTGTCACAAACAAAGCTTTGCTTTCAGCGATACCGCGATTCAAAGTGCGGGTGTTTCGAATGGTAAAACCATCCGACATTCCATGCGCTTGATCAACGCACGCTTTGCGAATGAAACAAAATTTTTCTGGAATGAGCGAGCCAGTAACCTGGAATCGCAAACAACCATGCCCATCCAAGACCATTTGGAAATGGGATTTAGTGGCGAATCAGGTCGCGGAAACCTGAATACCTTACTCGCGAAATTGCAAGCCATCCCCTATTACCCGGAATTATTTACGTGGGCTTATGGCGACAACCGTGTCACGGAAACGCGTATGCAAAGCGCACTCGCGCAATTTATTCGCAGTATTCAATCTTTTGATTCCAAATATGACGCGGGTCGTGCGCAAGTCCAAAATGACCAAGCGGCATTCCCTAATTTTACGGCCTTAGAAAATCAAGGGAAAGCCCTTTTTCTAACGGCGCCGGTATTTAATGCAAACAGTGAACGAATAGGGGGTGGCTTCGGTTGCCAAGGATGCCATCAAGCGCCGGAATTTGATATTGACCCAAACAGTCGGAACAATGGAATCATCGGCGTGATTGGTAGCACAGACTTGGATGTGGGCGTAACGCGTGCCCCTTCCTTACGGGATGTTGTGAACGAACAAGGCAATGTGAATGGGCCACTGATGCACACGGGAGCGGTTCGGGGATTAAATAATATGTTGGGACACTATAATGACATCAATGCTCCTGCACGAAATACGAATTTAGATCCGCGTTTGAAACCCAATAATATAGGCCAAAAGCTACTTATGACCCCCAATGAAATTACTGCGGTCATCCAATTTTTACGGACCCTGTCGGGGAAGAATGTCTATGTAGATAAAAAATGGTCGGACCCTTTTGTGAAATAAAGGATTAAGCCTTGCAAATTTTATGAAACCCTTCAAGCATTTCAGTGGCAAGTTTTTCAACACTGAAAATTTGGGAATTCCGTTCCGAAAATGCTTCGATATCCGCTTGATTCTTTGGAAAATTGTCTAAAAATTGCTGGATTTTAGAGATGTTTTTAGGGCTTGTAATATCCGAAAGCACGAGCCCATTTTTACCATCGATGACCAGGTCGTTTGCACAGCCACAGGCTTCCGTACAAATCACCGGTTTATGTAACTCCTGTGCTTCATTAGCCACCATCCCCCAGGTCTCTGCCGTCGAAACAAGCATTAAGGCTGTGGCATGTTGGTATAAATTGGCCAAATTTGCCCAAGCCACGGTCCCCAATAAATGGATGTTTTCAATCGATTCTTGTTGTTTTTTTTGCGTCAATTCGTCGTATTGCGGCCCATTCCCTACGACCAAAAGGTCTATGGACAGATGTTTCATCAGGTCGAAGAGCGCAGGTAAATTTTTCTCTGGAGACAAGCGGCCCACAAACAATAAATAGGGTTTTGCATGGGGGCTATCCGGTTGTTTGGGTAGCGAAGCATGAAAAGCGACTTTGTCAAATGCATTCAGGTAACTAAGAATTTGACGTTTCCCTACGCCCGACTGGAATAGGAATTTATTCGTATTGAGCCCATAGGAGAAAAAGCCATCACAAAGCTGAATTAAAAATCTTTTGTATATCGTCTTTAGGGAATTTGCTAGGGCGTTTCCGCGGGCCGACAAGTTTTCAATGGACTCGACGGTCATGATAGTTTTGATGCCAAGGCATTTACACAGTAGCAAAACAGGAAATGTTCCTACTTCGCTGTAGCCCGTCAGGTTGATGACATCGGGCCGGAAATCCAGGATAATTCGGATCCACTCCCACATCGTTTTCCAAGGAGATACTTGCTGCAAAGGAATGCGGTTTAATAATCGGACAGGAAATTGGTAGGCATAATTTGCTACGTCAAAATCAACCAAATCTTCGCGACCTTTTTCGGTTATAGCCGTTTGGACAACCAATACCTCATCTTTGGGCGTACACGTTTGAGCGATTTTTTCGAAAACCACCGACTTGTATTGAGACCACAATAAGTTATGTAAGATTAATATCCGCATGTTGGCATGAGTCGTTTGCAAAGCTACGGGCTTTTTGGCTAAATTCGTGCAAAATTCCAAAATCATGGGGCAATGTATATTGAAATCGGACGAGCAAATGCAGGCGTGGTATCAAGAACAAATCAACCATTTGGACCCTATGATTTTAGCGCTTGGATTAAGCCAACCCGCACTGCGCGCGCTTGTAAATCTGCACGTTCGTGATGTCGAAGATATGAAAAGACTAAGTCAAGAGTCCCTAAAAAATGCGCATGGAATCGGGCCAAAAGCATACAGAAAATTGGAATCACTCCGCTAATCTTGTATTATTGTATCAAATCGTGACAATATAAACCTAATACACATGAAAAAAATGTTATTGACCATAGGCTTTGGCCTATTGTGTTCATGGGCTTCTGCTCAATCCATTAATTTATTTCCTGTTCAAACAAGCATCCAACATGGTGTTATCGAAGGAAATTATGATACCAAAACAGGTGTTCAAAAGTATTTTGGTGTTCCATTTGCGAAACCACCGGTAGGGGAATTGCGCTGGAAAGCACCTCAACCTTTAGCTCCTTGGAAGGGTGTGAAAGAAACGAAGAAATTCGGTCCACGTCCGATTCAGGGAATCGTATTCGGGGATATGATGTCGCGTTCTGAAGGTTTAAGTGAAGATTGTTTATACTTAAACGTGTGGACACCTGCGAAAAAGAATACCAAAAATCTTCCGGTCTTAGTGTATTTCTACGGTGGTGGGAACGTAGCGGGTGATGGTTCAGAGCCCCGCTATGATGGCGAAAGTATGTCGAAAAAAGGGGTAGTTGTTGTAACATGCAACTACCGTTTGAATATTTTCGGAAACATGGCTCATTCGGAATTGAGTGCTGAAACGGCATATAAAGGTTCTGGAAATTATGGTTATTATGACCAATTAGCGGCTTTGCAATGGGTACAAAAGAACATTGCGGCTTTTGGTGGGGATCCCAATCACGTAACAATTGCGGGTGAATCAGCGGGTTCCGTTGCCGTGAGCTATCAAATGTCATCGCCACTTTCGAAGGGCTTAATTCATGGCGCAATAGGCGAGTCGGGTGGGGGAGTTAACCCAACCATGGCTCCCGTTTCCTTAACAGAGGCGGAAAAAACAGGTGCCGAATTCTTGCAAAAAGCAGGTGTGAAATCCATCAAAGAATTACGTAGTATGTCAACCAAAGATATCCTTGAGATTTATCAAGATTCGAAACGCTTTGGTTTCCCAGTCGTTTTAGATGGCAATTTCTTGCCGAAAAAATTACCGGAAATCTACGCGGCGAAAGAACAACACCAAATCCCATTATTAGTGGGATGGAATTCCGCTGAAATTCCTGGGGGTGCTTTCATGCAAGGAAAACCCTATACGGTTGAAAACTACATCGAACGTGTGAAGAAAGAATATCCCAATGATGTGGATAAGGTATTGAGTTTATACCCGGCACATTCAGAAAAAGAAGTAGAATTGTCCGCGACGGCTTTAGCTGCGGATCGCTTTATCGCCTATGCGACATGGAAGTGGTTTGACTTACATCGTAACAACAGCAGCCAGCCGGTTTACCGTTATTTGTATAGCAAATTGCGTCCCCCTTTGGTCGATCAAAATTCAGTTTCAGCGTTAGCCGGAGGTACGGTTCGTCGGGAAGGTCCTGCGCAAACACCTCCGCCAGCCGTAGGTGCGCCGCATGCATGTGAGATTGAATATGCGATGGGTAACTTACATTTGGTGAAGGAATATGCATGGACGGCTGATGACTTTAAGGTGTCAGATACGATGCTCAACTATTTCACCAATTTTGTTAAAACATTTAATCCGAATGGGGATAAATTACCGGAGTGGCCTGCTGCCAAAGCCGGAGATGCTACGCCGCCGGTGATGATTATTGATACCAATTCCCGCGCGGAAAAAGCGGTGAATGACGGTCGCTATCTATTCTTAGATAAGACTTATATGAAATAAATAATTGGGGCGGATCGAAAGGTTCGCCCTACTTATTTACATGGATTATTGCCTTTACTATTTTTCGAGCGGGGTCATGAATCGTGGCAAACTCTTCCCCAACGTTTGACCAATCCAGGCGATGCGTGACAAAAGGTCTCACATCTATGTGTTTCGTTTTCAATAAATCCATCACATAGGTAAAGTCGGCGATTGTCGCATTCCGACTACTCATCAGCGTAGCCTCACGTTTGTGAAATTCAGGATGTATAAATGAGATGGCTTCTTTCTGCAAACCAATCAAAATATATTGCCCGCCATGTGCGATTTTGGCAAAGCCGGATTCGATGGCGGCTTTATTTCCGGTGGCGTCGATGACGGTTTGATAACTCGTTTGTGATGTGGATGCTACACCAAGATTTTGCTCACAGAAAGCCAAACGCGCTGCATTTGGTTCGGTTACTTCTACGTCAGCACCTAGCATTTTTGCCATCAAAATTGTAAACAATCCGATAGGGCCAGCGCCCATGACAAGCACCTTTTCGCCTGGCTGAATTTTCCCTCTTCGGACCCCATGTGCCGCGATGGAAAGAGGTTCTACCAGGGCAAGTTCGTCAGCCGACAATCCATTTCCCGGTAAGATATAGCGGTCTTCCACCAAGATAAATTCACGCATCCCGCCGTCGGCGTGTACGCCAAAAACCTGAATATTATCGCAACAATTGGGTTTGCCTTGCGCACAAGCGGAACAGGTTTGGCAATTGAAATAGGGAATAATTGTTACTAGTTCACCTGCTGTAAACCTATCCGATTCGACAACTTCCAAGGCTAATTCGTGGCCAAGTATTCTAGGATATTGAAAAAATGGTTGATTCCCGGCAAAAGCATGAATGTCAGTACCGCAAATACCAATCGCGCGCACTTTTAATAGCGAAAAGCCGGGTTTTCGTAGAGGCAGCTTGGCTTCTTGTAAGTCCATTTGCCCGGGTTTCGTACAGGTCCATTGTTGCATAGGCTGAATTTTGTTTTCAAATTAACAATTTTCGTTAAATTAGTTGGCATAATTCTAAACCTCATGAAAATCAAGCACTTATTCCCCATCATTTGCCTTGTCTCGAGCAGTCTTTTTGCTCAAAAATCCTATCAAAATAATTGGGAGTCCATCGACAGCAGACCCGTCCCTGCCTGGTTTGAAGATGCTAAATTCGGCATATTCATTCACTGGGGTTTGTATTCCGTTCCTGCTTATAGTCCTACCGCTCGAGATAAAGTAGGGGTCTACGAACGTTATGCGGAATGGTATTGGAAACGCTGGCAAGAGCCGAGCAAAACGCAATCCTTTTTTACGGATTTTCATTACAGAGCTTTTGGCCCCAATGTAAAATACCAAGATTTTGTACATTCCTTTAAAGCCGAGATGTTTCAGCCGGATGAGTGGGCTACATTATTTGAAAATGCTGGCGCGAAATATGTCGTACTAACCTCGAAGCACCATGAGGGATTTACGCTTTGGCCATCGAAGCAATCTTGGAATTGGAATGCGATGGATGTGGGTCCACACCGCGATTTGTTGGGGGATTTGACGAAATCCGTCAAAAACAAAAACATCAAAATGGGCTACTATTATTCTTTGTTAGAATGGTATAATCCGCTGTATAAAAAAGAGACATTGAACGACTACATTGACCAACATATGTTCCCGCAGATGAAGGATTTGGTGAATACTTATCATCCGGATTTGGTTTGGACCGATGGTGAATGGGATTATACTTCCGACAAATTACGTAGCACTGAATTTTTATCTTGGTTATACAACGATTCACCCGTTAAGAACTCGGTTGTTGTGAATGACCGCTGGGGTAAGGAAACCCGTTCCAAACACGGTGGATTTTATACCACGGAATACGATTTAGTGCATAACGGTGATGCCAATGGGTTGGATTTTGCCAGACCTTGGGAAGAATGCAGGGGCATTGCTGGGTCTTTTGGCTATAACCGAAATGAAAATTTGGAGGACTATTCGACATCAGAGCAATTGGTTCACATGTTGATTAATAAAGTAGCCCGCGGTGGGAATTTATTGTTAAATATTGGGCCCACGGCAGATGGTCGGATTCCGGTTATCATGCAACAACGATTGACAGATATTGGGTCTTGGTTAAAGGTCAATGGAGAGGGAATTTACGGAACGCGTAAGTGGGCGAATGCACCTAAAATCACTTCGAATACCAAGCAATATTTCACCCAAAAAGGCAATGATTTGTACTTGATTACGACCGAATTCCCAACAGCTGCTTTGCAGGTTTCGGGCATTAAAAAACCGGCATCAGTTTCCTTGTTGGGTTCAAGCATTGCGCTTAAATCAAGTTATAAAAATGGCGTATTGACCATTGCTCCGCCAGCCCTTACGCCGGGCAATAACCCTTGTCAATATGCGTGGGTAGTTAAAATCGCTGGGGCGATTTAATCGTAGAGACGCGATACTTCGCGTCTTAACCATTGTTTTGGCAATCCTTCTAGGTTTGCCAAAGTTTGAGGCGCATTTTCGCGCCGATTATCTCAGAGGATTTGTTCTTGCTAGTTAGTAACCCATCGGTAAAATAGACGCGAAGTATCGCGTCTCTACAGGTATAGCTGATGTATATCATTTTTCCCCTCCTCGCACGCATTTACCTTTGCACCCTATGCAACAGGTATCGCTCGACTTACTTCAAAAATACAATGTTCCCATTCCTAGGTACACGTCCTACCCGACCGTGCCGTACTGGGACGAGACAATCGATGTTCCTGCCTGGAAGTCACTTTTTACTCGACGATTTAACGAGAGCCATGAAATAAGTTTATACCTACATCTTCCCTTTTGTGAAAGCTTGTGCACCTTTTGCGGGTGTAATAAGCGAATCACCACGAATCATGCTGTCGAGGAAACGTATATGCTGGCACTCCTCAAAGAGTGGGTGATCTATCGGGACATGATGCCTCATAAACCGGTGATTCGTGAATTGCATTTGGGTGGAGGAACGCCTACCTTTTTCTCTCCCGAAAACTTAAGGCATCTGATTGAAACGATTTTGTCGGACGCCGAAGTACCGCAGGAACACGAATTTGGTTTCGAGGGACACCCGAATAATACCACCCGCGAGCACCTACAAACGCTATTTGATCTTGGATTTAACCGGGTGAGTTTTGGGATGCAAGACAGCAATCCGGAAGTACAGAAAGTCATTAACCGAATTCAGCCGCATGCCCATGTTTTGCAAGTTGTTCAATGGGCAAGGGAAATCGGGTATGAATCCGTGAATTTGGATTTGGTGTATGGACTGCCTTTGCAGACGTTGCCCCGACTGGAGAAAACGATACAGGATGCTTTGGAAATTAAACCCGATCGGATAGCATTTTATTCCTACGCGCATGTGCCGTGGACGAGTAAGGCGCAGCGGCTTTTTGATGAGAACGATTTGCCATCTGCCCATGAAAAAATGGAATTATACCAATTGGGCAAAAAGCGTTTTATGGAGGCTGGATATACGGACATTGGGATGGATCATTTTGCCTTACCGGGGGATTTGATGGTGAAGGCGCATCAAGCAGGGAATTTGCATCGGAATTTTATGGGCTATACGGTCCAACAAACCGGCATGCTTGTGGGCTTGGGAGTTTCGAGCATCAGCGACATTTATTATGGTTTTGCCCAAAATAAAAAGACGATTCAGGAATATTACGAGCAAATTAATCGGGGTGAATTAGCTATTTTCAAAGGCTATTTTCTCGATGAAGTAGATCAAAAAATGCGGCAATACATCCTCGATGTGGCTTGTCGGGGCAAAGTTCATTTTGCCAAAGAGGACCTGGAATTATTGCGCCAATATACCTTTCATGAATTAGACGAATTAGCCTTGGATGATTTGGTCACATGGGGTGAACATGGGTTGATGGTGACCGATTTGGGAAAACATTTTATTCGTAATATCTGCAAGGCCTTCGACCTAAAATTACTTTCCGCAGAAGTTCAGAAAAAGACATTCAGTCAAGCCGTGTAAATCGGTGTGTTTTTCTAGTAAATTTTGTGCATTTTGCGCTTTACAACGCGTAAGCCTCTAAACAAAATTACATGATACACACGATGCGCTGGTTCGGCCCAAACGATCCGGTTTCGCTGATGGATATTCGTCAAGCTGGATGTACCGGAGTCGTAACCGCATTGCACCAAATCCCCGTCGGTGAGGTTTGGCCCACCGAAGCCATACAAGAACGCATTTCAATCATTGAAGCGGGGAATCAGGGTTGGACTCCTTTGCATTGGTCGGTCGTAGAATCACTTCCTGTGCACGAAGGAATTAAGAAAGCTCTTCCATCGCGCGAAGGCTTCATTGAAAACTACAAAGCCTCTTTACGAAATCTCGCGGCCTGTGGCATTAAAACGGTTTGCTATAATTTCATGCCCGTGCTGGATTGGTCACGGACTAAATTGAATTTCGAAATGCCGGATGGCGCACGTGCCCTGCGTTTTGTGTGGACGGATTTTGCGGTCTTTGATTTGCATATTTTGCAGCGCCCAGGTGCGGCAGCGGATTATACACCTGCGGTTCAAGCTGCTGCAGCGGAACGTTTTGCGCGCATGAGCCAGGAAGAAAAAGAGGAACTGAAAAACACCGCACTTTTGGGTCTTCCGGGTTCTGAGGAGGCCTTTCATTTAGAAAATTTCCAAAGTCTTTTAGACGAATACAAGGCTATTTCGGCCGAGCAATTGCGCGAAAATCTGCACTTCTTTGTGCGTTCGATTGCGCCTTTGGCACAGGAACTAGGGATTAATTTATGTATCCATCCCGACGACCCTCCTTTTCCATTATTGGGCTTGCCTCGGGTAGTAAGCACGGAAACGGATTTGGCGGCTTTGATGGAGGCTTCTCCAGAACGAGCGAATGGCATTACGTTCTGCACCGGCTCTTTGGGAGTTAGAGCGGATAATGATTTACCGGGAATGGTTCGTCGCTTTGCAGATCGCATTCATTTCTTGCATTTGCGCGCAACCTTCCGGGAACAAAATGAACCTTTGATTTTTCACGAAGCACCGCATTTGACGGGCGATGTGGACATGTTTGAAGTTGTCAAAGCGGTCGTAGAAGAAGAAAAAAGACGCGGTGGCGAGGGAATTCCCATGCGCCCAGATCACGGGCACCAAATGTTAGATGATTTGAAAAAGAAAACGTACCCAGGCTATTCGGCAATCGGACGATTACGTGGACTTGCAGAAATCCGCGGGCTTGAATTAGCGATTCGCACCTTTTTAGCCGTATTTTTTGTCGTTGGGAGTTTCGCCTTGAAGGCAGATGACGGTTATCGTTTGTGGTTGAAGTTCGACAAAGTTGCTACTGCCGCACGTTATGCACCCTATGCGCAATCGATATCTTCGGAATTCGAGTCGACGCCTATTGTGGAAACGGCGAAGAAAGAATTAACGAATGGTTTGAAGGGATTAACAGGCATTGTACCCGTTTCGAAATCGGTGGAAGGAAGCATACAATTTGTGCAGGATGCCACGATTCCGGAGGAAGGGTTTGAGATTCAAGTAGATAAAAAAGTGCAAGTCAAAGTAGAAGGCCTAAGTGTCGTAGGTCGGAAATATATTCGCATCAAAGCGCGTTCTGACCGCGGAATCTTGTACGGGGTTTTCGAATTGTTGCGTATGATTCAGCAGGAAAAACCTTTGGACAACATTACCTCTTCGCCCAAAGTAAAATTCCGCATGTTGAACCATTGGGACAACGTCATGGGAACCATCGAACGCGGTTATGCCGGGGCCTCCCTTTGGAAATGGTATGAATTGCCGGAAACCGTCGACCCGCGCTACACGGATTACGCCCGAGCAAATGCGTCCATCGGGATCAATGCGGTTGCCATCAATAATGTAAATGCCTCCGCGCGGTTTATGACGCCGGAGTACTTGGCGAAGGTGAAGGTACTTGCGGATGTATTTCGTCCTTATGGCATTAAACTATTTTTATCTGTCAATTTTGCTTCGCCGAAACTGGTGGGGAAATTGAAAACTTCGGATCCCTTGGATCCCGAGGTGCGTGCTTTTTGGACTTCGAAGACAAAAGAGATTTATGCGCAGATTCCGGATTTTGGTGGATTCTTAGTGAAGGCGAATTCAGAGGGCGAGCCGGGTCCACAGGAATTTGGCAGAACCCATGCAGATGGTGCTAACATGTTGGCGGAGGCGGTGAAACCTTTTAACGGTATCGTCATTTGGCGTGCCTTTGTCTATGCGCCTAACCCGAACGGAGATCGGTTCAAGGAAGCGTATAACGACTTCAAACCTTTGGATGGAACCTTCGCGAAAAATGTGATTGTTCAGGTGAAAAATGGCCCGATTGATTTCCAACCGCGCGAGCCTTTTCATCCACTTTTCGGTGCTATGCCGAAAACTCCTTTGGCATTAGAATTCCA
>JBEEOB010000125.1:0-3339 GCA_041191865.1 Bacteroidota bacterium | reverse complement strand
TGTAAGATCCTATGAGACAGCTAAAAATTAGCAAACAAATTACCAACAGGGAAAGTCAATCACTTGATAAATACCTGCAGGAAATCGGTAAAGTCGATTTATTAACTCCGGATGAAGAGGTTATCCTCGCACAAAAAATCCGTGATGGGGATCAATTATCTTTGGAGCGTTTGACAAAGGCCAACTTGCGTTTTGTGGTTTCGGTAGCGAAACAATACCAAAATCAAGGCTTGAGTTTAGGCGATTTAATCAACGAAGGAAACTTAGGTTTGATTAAAGCAGCACAACGTTTCGATGAAACACGTGGATTTAAATTTATCTCGTATGCTGTCTGGTGGATTCGTCAATCAATCCTTCAAGCATTAGCTGAACAATCCCGTATCGTACGTTTACCCCTAAACCGTGTCGGTTCTTTGAACAAAATCTCAAAGACTTTCTCGGAATTAGAACAAAAATTTGAGCGTGAACCATCTCCTGAAGAATTAGCCGAAGTATTGGAAATTTCTACGGGTGAGGTTGTTGATACCTTGAAAATCTCAGGTCGCCATGTATCCATGGATGCACCTTTCGTACAAGGAGAGGAAAATTCCTTGTTGGACGTTCTCGAAAATGACTCAGAAGATAAACCTGATTCGGGTTTGATCAATGACTCTTTGCGTAGAGAGGTTCAACGTGCTTTATCTACGTTAACCCAACGTGAAGCAGACGTCGTGACGCTTTATTTCGGATTAAATGGTGAGCATGCCATGACACTCGAGGAAATCGGGGAGAAATTCAATTTGACACGTGAACGTGTAAGACAAATTAAAGAGAAAGCAATTCGCAGACTCCGTCACACATCACGTAGCAAAGCATTAAAAACATATCTTGGATAAGTTGTAAAAAGCCTCTTATGAGGCTTTTTTTTGCTATGGCCTACCCAGCTGGACTTGTGGATTTGATTGATGATTTATACCAACAAGGTGTAAATGAGGCGGTTATATGTCCTGGCTCTAGAAACGCGCCCATCATGTTGGCGCTTGTTCGCCACGGAGGGTTTCGCTGTTATTCGATTGCCGATGAGCGCTCTGCTGGATTTTTTGGTTTAGGCTTAGCGTTGAAATCAAAGAAACCTGTCATCCTATGTTGTACTTCCGGCTCAGCTGGATTGAATTTTGCACCAGCGGTCGTTGAAGCCTTTTTCCAAGAGGTGCCTTTGATCGTGCTGACGGCCGACAGGCCTGCCGAATGGATCGGGCAATGGGATGGACAGACCATTTACCAAAACCAACTATACGGCAAGCATGTCAAGCATTTTGAATCCTTTGAGGCATTCCAGCCGCATCAATTGGTCCAAGAAGCCTTGAATTTCCCGCAAGGACCTGTTCACATGAACATTCCCATTGCGGAACCCTTTTATCCAGAAAAAGGAGAGGAGCTTCCCGTTCGAACCAGCCCAGTAGCCTCACAACCTATCAGCCAGGTTTTTAATTGGAATAAAAGTATGCTGGAGGGAATCTCCCAGCAAAAATGCTTGATAACCGTAGGCCAACGCCCTTTGAATGAAGCAGAAAACAAACTTTTCGAAAAATTAGCTGCAAAAGGGATACCCGTGATAGGTGATGCGACCGCTAATTTGCCGGCAGCATGTGAGTTTAACCATGATTTGCTTTTGGCGAATGAAAGCCTTTGGCCTGATTTACAGGCTGATTTTCACATACATTTCGGAAAATCCTTTGTTTCCAAGCGTATCAAGCAAATGATGCGCCGTTTCAAACCTGCGAAATCCTATCTCGTCCACCCGAATCCCATCGAAAGACCAGATCCGTTTCAGTCTTTAACAGATGTCATTCATGCGGATGCATTCGCAGTGCTCGAGGAACTTGTACCCCTAGATTTTCCAAGTAATCCAAGCTTTACGACGTGGAATCCTACCATTCAACAAGCATTTTTCGAAAAGCAAGCCTGGAATGAATTATGCATCTACCAGACCCTGATTCAACATATTTCGAAGACGGATGCAGAAATACATGTAGGAAACTCCTTAGCGATTCGCTACATCAATTGGACTGCGGCGAAATTGCACGGCACAGAAGTATTTTCGAACCGCGGAACCAGTGGAATTGATGGAAGTTTAAGTACGGCCGTTGGCGCAAGCCAATCAACCGAAAAATTAAGCATCGCTCTGTTAGGGGATGTGTCATTCCAATATGACCGAAACGCGCTTTGGAACAATTACCTAGGATCAAACTTACGCATCATCGTGATGAATAATGCGGGAGGAGCGATTTTCCAAATACTCGAGGGTGCGAAAGATTTGGCTGAATTAAGCGAATTCATGGTAACCAAACAAAAACAAACCGCGGAAAATAGTGCAAAAGACGCTGGCCTCACATACCTTAAGGCACACAATTTCAATGAATTAGATGCAGTACTAAGCGATTTCTTTGCACCAAGTGCTACCGGAAAAGTATTGGAAATCTTCACAGATGCCACTGAAAATACAGCAGCATTGCAAGCCTACATGGCATTATTCAAGCATTGATTTTTGCTGAATACGTTCCCAGTTCTTGACATATAAGGGATTTTTAGGGTCTATTTCCAAGGCCTGTTTTACGTATTTACGCGCTAAATCCCAGTGCATCCGACGAATCTCTAAATAACCTAAGTTATTGTAAATCAAATCCTTAAACTTGCCAGAAGCCAAGGCCTTTTGAAACATTTTTTCCGCTAAATCCAATTGGTCTAACTCCTGATAAACAACGCCTTGATTAATCATCGTTTCTACCGAATTCTTATCCAAAGCCAAAGCACGATCATAGGAAGCTAATGACTCAATCCAAAGACTTTTCTGCATTTGAATATTACCCTGCAATGACCAGTTGGCCGATGAATCCGGAAAATTCTTAACCAAAAGCCCTGCAGAAGCTAAGGCCTCATCGATTCGATCCATTGTCTGCAAGATCTCTGTTTTTTTGAACAGGGCGGGAGCGAAGGCAGCATCCTGCTCGACCGCCGTGGTAAAATCAGCCAAAGCCTCTTCGTTTTTCTCCAGGGATTGATACACCAATCCGCGATTATAATAGGCATCCGGGAATTGAGTTTGCTTTTGTACGGCTTCCGTATACCATTTAATGCTTTCGTGATATTCCTTTTCCTTGAATTTTGCATTGCCACGCAAGAAAAAATCCGTTGCTTCTCGTTTATCACCATCTGATTGGCAAGCCGTAAAAAGAATGGACAATAGCAGGATGAAGTACCTCGTTTTCATTTTAATATTTATCTTTGTGGCTCAAATTTAATTAAAAAAAGATGGCATACGCAGAAATGTTGACCGACAAAGGGTTAATGAAAATCGAA
>JBEEOB010000124.1:0-6855 GCA_041191865.1 Bacteroidota bacterium | reverse complement strand
GCAAACGAGCCAAATCAATAAAATCACGTAACCAATTAATCGAAATCTTCATATTGCTGAATTAGCGGGATAACTTCATTTTATAATCCACAGAAACCTTCCCGCGGGTAATGTCACTTAATTTGTTTTTGATCATGCGTTTTTTAACAACATTGAGATGATCCGTAAATAAAACACCTTCAATATGATCGTATTCATGCTGGATGATGCGCGCAGCAAATCCTTCAAACACATCCGTTCTTTCTTCTCCTTTTTCTGTCCAATAATGGATTTTTACATATTCAGGTCTGAATACTTCACCCCGAATGCCTGGGATAGATAGACAACCTTCCTCAAAGCCCCATTCTTCGCCCGTTTCATCTAAGATGGTTGCATTCACAAAAACCTTCTTGAAATCGATTAACGAAGGATCGATGTCTTCTTCCTCCTCACCCTCATTCATGGGTCTGCCATCCACAACAAATAAGCGGATGTCCATTCCGATTTGGGGAGCGGCTAAGCCAACGCCACTTGCGGCATACATGGTTTCAAACATGTCTTCCGAAAGCTTGACTAAATCAAGGGAACCGAAATCAACAGGCTTAGCCACTTTGCGCAAGACTGGGTCGCCGTAAGGGATGATGGGATATATCATTGTCTATTAAAAATCAAACGGCAAATTTAACGAAAAAACGGGAAAATGTGGAATTTTTAAAAGCGAATGGAGTCCATTGGTTTCCTTATTTTTTTGTAATTTGCGAAGATTTTGAAACCTAAGTAGTTTTTTATACAAGATAAAAATATGAATCGTAACTTTTTTAAAGCACATCCTTGGCATGGCATCCAAATTGGAGACCAAATGCCTGAACAAGTAACTGCATTTATTGAAATCGTACCAACGGATACGGTCAAATATGAAATTGATAAACAAACAGGATATTTGAAGATTGATCGTCCTCAAAAATTCTCAAACATTGTCCCAGCTTTGTATGGCTTTTTACCTCAAACCTATTGCGCTGATGGTATTGCGGAGTTAGCGCGTAAATATTCAGGTAAGGATATTATGCAAGGGGATGGAGATCCTTTGGATATTTTGGTGCTTTCTGAGCGTGCAATCACGCATGGAGATATTTTATGTCAAGCGATTCCCATTGGCGGAATTCGTATGATTGATAAGGGTGAGGCGGATGATAAAATTATTGCCGTATTAAAAGATGATCCGATTTATGGTAAATGGCGTGATATTTCAGACGCTCCCAAGGATATCGTGCAGCGTTTGCGTCACTATTTTTGGACATATAAAATGTTGCCAGGTGAAACAACTTCACTAGCTGTAGACATTGATGACGTATATGGACGCGAAATTGCACATGAAGTTATTCGTCAATCGCGTGAAGATTACCGTAAAAACTTTGGATAGACATTTGACCGTTGGTCATAATTAATGCCAAAATGAATGAAACGATGCGAACTTCGTATCAACTAAACTAATAGCTATGTGGCAATTTGTTAAATATTCGTTGGCAACCCTAGTAGGCATTTGCCTATTTTTTGTGTTTGCTTTGTTATTACTTGCGGGTGTCGGCGCTGCGATGGGTGGCGACGAAAAGGAGTATGTAGTTAAAGAGCAATCTATTCTACATTTAGACTTAAATCGTCCTTTCGTTGAAAATGCTTCCACAGAGGATAATCCCTTGGATGATTTACCGAATCCTTTCTTTTCGAGTACGGATAAATTGGGTCTCATTCAGGTTTTATCCGCTTTAGAGCGGGCACGCGTAGATTCGAATATTAAAGGTGTTTACCTGGATGTTAGTTTCCCGATGGCGGGTTATGCTAAATTAATGGAGGTGCGTAATGCCCTCGCGAAATTTAAGCAGTCGGGGAAATTTGTCTATGCCTATGCGAATTCGTATTCGGAAAAGGGCTATTTCGTTGCCTCGGTAGCAGATGTCGTATACCTTAATCCGGCAGGTCTTTTAGACTTCAATGGCGTTAGTGTACAGTACTTGTTTTTCAAGAAAGCCTTTGACAAGTTGGAAATTGAGCCTTTGGTTTTCCGAGTAGGTCAGTATAAGTCTGCAGTGGAGCCATTTATCCGTGAGGATATGAGCCCTGAAAATAAAATGCAGACCTTGTCTTTTATTCAGTCTATCAACAAAGAGGTTTTTCAAAAAATATCAGCGAGTCGTGGTATTTCAGCTGCGAAGCTAAATACAATTGCTGATAGTTTGCAGGCCTTTGATCCTAAAAATGCGGAACGCTTAGGGATGGTTAAGTTGGGGTATTTAGACGAGTTTGAGGCTAAATTGAAGTCCTTGACCGGTAAAAAAGTTTCTGAGGAGTTAAAATATGTAAAGCTTGGGGATTATCTGCATGCTAAAAACCCGATCCCAACTGTTGAGGGAAATAATAAGATCGCAGTGCTGGTCGCTGAGGGTGAAATTGTAGGAACAAAAGGCGGGGATGGCAGTATCGGTTCAGATGATTTTATCAAGGAATTAAAGAAGCTTCGGGAGAATAAATCCGTAAAGGCAATTGTATTGCGTATCGATTCGCCGGGTGGCTCTTCTTTGGCATCTGATATCATGTGGCGCGAAATTGAATTAACGAAGAAAGTTAAACCTGTTATCGCTTCCATGTCGGACTATGCCGCTTCGGGTGGATATTACATGGCTATGGGGACGGATGTGATTGTGGCGCAGCCTACAACGATTACGGGTTCCATTGGAATATTTGCACAATGGTTAAACTTGGACAATTTCTTCAAGAACAAATTGGGTATTACACAGGATCATGTGAATACACACGCGCATTCGAATTTCATGACTTCAGCAAGTGCGCTGACGGATTTTGAGAAATCCGTTGTACAAAACATGGTCAATCAAGGCTATACATCCTTTACCTCCAAAGCGGCGCAAGGACGTAAAATGTCTTTAGCTAAGTTACAATCATTGGCGGGCGGTCGTGTTTGGACAGGTGTTCAAGCCAAGCAAATTGGATTAGTTGATGAATTAGGTGGTTTGGATCGTGCGATTGAAATTGCAGCCGATCGGGCTAAATTGCCACCTGCAAGCTACAAAGTAGCCGTATATCCGAAGGCAAAGTCATTCTTGGATGAATTGATTTCGACCGCATTTTCGGAGTCTTCCATAGAGTCGCGTTTTGTGCAAAGTAATATGCCTTGGACGAAGTCGATTTGGGAATTAGATCGCATGAAGAAGCGTGAAGGGTTTTTGGCATTGATGCCGTTTATGATGGAATTGGAATAGTAATTATAGATATGGAGATTAGAAATAATTGGACACGCGAAGAGGTTGAGCAGATTTTCAACCAACCATTTTTGGATTTAGTTTATCAGGCTGCTACGGTTCACCGTGCCTATCATGATCCGAATGAGGTACAAATTAGTACGTTGTTGTCAATCAAAACAGGGGGATGTCCGGAGGATTGTTCGTATTGCTCGCAAGCAGCGCGCTACCATACGAACGTAAAAGTTCAAAAACTTCTTCCTTATGAGGAGGTAATTCAAGCAGCGGTTCGTGCGAAAGATAATGGAAGTTCTCGTTTTTGCATGGGAGCTGCCTGGCGCGAGGTGCGTGATAACAAAGATTTTGACCGTGTTTTAGACATGGTGAAGGGCGTAAATTCTCTCGGCATGGAAGTATGTTGTACCCTGGGAATGCTTTCTGAGGACCAAGCTCAAAAACTAAAAGACGCGGGTCTTTATGCCTATAACCACAACATCGATACGAGTGAAGAGTATTACGATGATGTGATTTCAACGCGTACCTATGACGATCGTTTAGAAACCTTAGGGAATGTACGTAAGGCTAAATTGTCTGTATGTTCTGGCGGTATTATTGGAATGGGGGAGAGCGCTGCAGACCGGATTGGGATGTTGTTGACTTTGGCGAATTTGCCTGAGCATCCAGGTTCTGTTCCCGTGAATAATTTGGTGCCAGTTGAGGGTACTCCTTTTGAAAACCAACAAACAGCTTCGGTATGGGATTTAGTTCGCGTGATTGCCACAGCGCGCATCATGATGCCAAAATCAGCCGTACGTTTATCGGCCGGTCGATTGGAATTGAATTACGAAGGGCAAGCATTTTGCTTTATGGCAGGTGCTAATTCGATTTTCTCCGGGGATGTCTTATTAACGACACCTAACCCAGATGCGAAGTCCGACAAAGAGTTGTTTCAGATTCTGAACATCAAGCCCAAAGAAGCCTTTAAGGATGAAAAGAAACAAGGGATAGAATTTAATCAGATCCCGAGTGCTCAAGGACTTGAACACAAGCATTAATACTGAAGCGCTATTCCGAAAGGGATAGCGCTTTTTTCATGCGGTAATGTTGAATTTCCCCAAATAGTAAATAGGATTCTTGTTCAATTTGGTAGCCAAGGCTTTTGTAGAAAGGGACTGCATTCGCTCGTGCTTCTAATACAATTTCATTCCAGCCTTTTGCCTGTGCTTGCGCTTCTAACGCGTGCATAATCGCTTTTCCTATCCCTTTACCTTGTTGGTCGGTTGCCACCGCCACACAACGAACTTGTCCTTGTTTAGGCGCGGATTCATGCATGCGGGCAACGCCCACTGCGATTTCATTCTCTATGGCCATGATGTGTATGGCACCTTGCTCGTCGGCAAGTACTTCAGAACCTCGTGGTTGATTCCAAGGTTCGCGCAATACGATGAAGCGAAGCGCATAATAGGCTTGCCAGTCGGTTTCGGTCAGTGGGGTTCTTAGTTCCATAAAAAGTAAACGCTGCCGGGTATATGACTCCGGCAGCGTTTGCAAATTAATTGATTGTTAACGCTTTGAAATGCTCAAGCAAGTTTATTTTGCAAAATTCACGGCACGCATTTCACGGATAACCGTTACTTTGATTTGGCCCGGATATTGCATTTCTTTTTCGATTTTTTGTGAGATGTCAAAGGATAGCTTCGAAGCTTTATCGTCACTAACATGCTCTGAATCCACTAAGATACGTAATTCACGACCGGCTTGGATTGCATAGCATTTCTGAACGCCTTGGAAAGATGTTGCCAAATCTTCTAGATCGCGTAAACGCTTCATGTACGATTCCATCATCTCGCGACGTGCGCCTGGGCGTGAACCTGAGATTGCATCACACACTTGGATGATTGGTGAGATCATCGATGTCATTTCGCACTCATCATGGTGAGCCCCAATCGCGTTGCAAACTTCTGGATGCTCTTTGTATTTCTGAGCTAATTCCATGCCCAACAATGCGTGAGGTAATTCGGGTTCTTCATGCCAAACCTTACCAATATCATGAAGTAAGCCCGCACGTTTCGCAAGCTTAGCATTTAAGCCTAACTCCGCAGCCATGGTAGCACATAATTTAGCTACTTCACGAGAGTGTTGTAATAAGTTTTGCCCATAAGATGAACGGAAACGCATACGTCCTACCATCTTAATTAATTCAGGATGTAGGCCATGGATACCTAAGTCGATAACCGTTTTCTCTCCGATTTCAATGATCTCGTCATCGATGTTCTTCTTCGTCTTGTTTACAACCTCTTCAATACGTGCTGGGTGTATACGTCCATCTTGAACCAAACGGTGCAAAGATAAACGGGCAATTTCCCGACGAACCGGGTCGAAACCAGAAATAATGATGGCTTCTGGGGTATCATCGACAATGAATTCCACACCCGTTGCTGCTTCTAGCGCACGGATGTTTCGTCCTTCCCGACCAATAATCTTACCCTTGATGTCATCTGATTCGATGTTGAAAACAGATACACAGTTTTCGATTGCATTCTCAGCCGCAGTTCGTTGAATGGTTTCAATGACTACTTTTTTAGCTTCTTTTGTTGCGGTTAATTTCGCCTCTTCAATAGCTTGTTTCACGATGGAACTTGCTTTCGATTCTGCTTCCGCCTTCAAGGCATCGATTAATTGTTGGCGTGCTTCATCTGCTGAGAGATTAGCGATTTTTTCTAATTGATTGATTTGAGTTGCAAGCATCGTTTCCGCTTCCTCACGTTTCTTTTCTACCTCTTCAAATTTCTTGCGGTAGTTTTCCTCCTTCGATTGAATGCTTTGTTTTTGAGATTGCAATTCTTGGTCAGCAATCCGTTGTTGCTCTTGTTGCTGCGTCAAAACGCGCTCTTTTTCGCGTAATTTTTGTTCGTTTTCGATCAGGATTCCCTTCTTTGCTTGAGTCTCTTCCTCGAATTCACCACGCAAACGCAAAAAGTTTTCCTTTGCTTCGAGCATGCGGTCCTTTTTTAGATTTTCCGCTGCAAATTCAGCATTTTTAAGAATTTCTGCGGCTTTTCGTTGAGCTTCTTCTTCGTGATTTTTAGTTGATTTGGAAGAAAAGGACTTCCCAATAAACAATCCTCCTGCTGCCGCAACAATGGAAATAATAATGGATATAATGGTCATATAAATTGTTAGTTTATGAACATCGGCTCCAAAAACGACTGAATGATAGGGGATTTATAGTTGAAATTCATCTACGAGCGCTAGTAATTGCTCGTTTTCTGATTGAACATTGTTGTTTAATGATTTCGTTTCCGTCTCGAATTTAAATCCACACATAGCTAAATCCAACGCCACAAGGGCCATAATCTTACTTGGATCTGAACTATTTGTCTTCTTCTCGTAATATTTTACGAGGCGGTTAACTAAATTTGCTGCTTTCCGCACACAGGACTCCTCCTCTTCACTAACCTTTAGCGCGACATTTTGAATGCCTAAAAGGAGATTGCAAGGTAGTTTAGTACTCATGGTTTGCGTAATTGCTCAATACAATGATCTATACTTACTATATATTCGTCTAACTTTTTCTTCAGTTCAGCTTTAGCTGCCTCTGTATCTTCTGTATTAACTACAAGTT
>JBEEOB010000123.1:0-12679 GCA_041191865.1 Bacteroidota bacterium | reverse complement strand
TTTAGATTATCCACATTGTTGACCAATCCAACCATGGCAGAAAATTTGTCGCTAAATGCATAATTCGCTTTAGCTCCGATGTGATAAAATGGACCATTGTTAAATAAATTAGAAAGTGAATAATTGTAATTTATTGGAGCGTCGATTACTTCGTAACCAATATGTGTTCCAAACTGACCAACCGTTAAGGTTAATTTGTCAGATGCTTTCCAATTAAAATACGCCTGCTTGATGGCTAGTGAAGTAGAAGCTTTTCCAGCTCCCAACGGTCCGATGACGTTTCCGTATTGACCCAAGTCAGCATTGGGTCCAAAAGTCAAGTCAACAACTACATCTGAGTTTTTTGTTGCATAACCAAATTTTGTCTGAACAAGTCCCAAAGAGAATTGATTGGACTTTTGGTCGAAAGCTCTTTCATATCCAGATGCTCCCAAGTTGCTACGATTTGATGGGCTGTTGAAGTTCAACATATAGTACGAATCAATGTAACCGGAGAATGAGAATTTAGGAGCTTCTGCTTCTTTTTCTTGGGAAAATCCACAAAATGCGGTTGCGGCGAAAAGCGCTGTTAGGATAGATTTCTTCATGTGCGGAATTGTTTAAAAGTTTATAAATGCTTGATTACATTTCAAAGATTGAGGAAAAATAAATACAATGCAAGCATTTTGGTATATTTTTAAACCTATTTTTTAAAATATTTCAAAAATTATTAAAAATGAAGGTAAAAATTAAACCTATTTTTTGTGTTTTTGCAAAAATAACATCCAATTGACTTGAAATTCAAACCGACATTTTGTTGGATTAGAAAAGTGCAATGATTTCTAATTGCAATTGTTTTAAATATTTTGGACAAAAAAAAGAGCCCATCGTCGGAAGGGCTCTTTTTAATCGGGATACCATAGTTTACGCTTCCGCGTGTAACCATGCTTTTTTAGCTTCTAGTGTTTCTTTGTCTTCTACGTGATCAGGATCCGGTACGCAACAATCTACTGGACAAACAGCTGCGCATTGTGGTTCTTCATGAAAACCTGTGCATTCGGTACATTTATCTGGAACGATATAGTAAAATTCTTCAGAAATAGGCTCTACCGGAGCTTTTGCATCCATGCTAGAACCATCTTCCAATTCTACTTCAGTTAATGCGGTTCCTCCGGCCCATGTCCATTCAACCCCACCTTCATAAATTGCTGTATTTGGGCATTCCGGTTCGCAAGCCCCACAGTTAATACATTCGTCTGTAATGATAATTGCCATAAC
Organism: Bacteroidota bacterium; assembly: GCA_041191865.1. GTDB lineage: Bacteria > Bacteroidota > Bacteroidia > Cytophagales > Spirosomataceae > Aquirufa. Next base: position 11,422 of record JBEEOB010000123.1, on the reverse strand, counting down.
AAGTATTAAAAATTTTGTGCAATTTACATAAGAAGTTTTGAATAGTATATAATTTATGCGGAGTATTCTAAAATTTTAAGAACTTTGTATTAATAATTTTCTTGTTAATAGCCCTTTTTATATGTTGAATGAACGTTTTTTGTCATTAATTATTGGATTGCGTACTTTTTTTAAGGATTCATCCAATAAAGAAAAAATAGAACTATTTATAGAAAGGGCCAAAAATGAGAATGCATGGTTTTCGGATATTTTGATTCGAAATGCTATGGATGCGATTGATCAGCAATTTTTTGTGGCTTCCACATGGGAATTATTTTTTCAGAAATATCCTGCCAAAGAACATGTAGCTAAGCGTGTTGGGTTGATTCTTTCCGGGAATTTGCCTGCCGTTGGGATGCATGATTTGTTGATGTCATTAGCTGCAGGTCATCACGTTATTCTAAAATTGAGTTCTCAGGATAAAGCGTTGATGCAATTATATGTCGACGCAATTCTTGAAATAGATTCTTCTTATTCCATTGAAATAGTTGAACGATTACCCAAAGTTGACGCTGTGATTGCAACGGGCTCCGACTTTTCTTCGGCCTATTTCGCTAATTATTTTGCAAAAGTCCCTCACATAATCCGTAAGAATAGAAGTTCTGTTGCTGTACTAAAAGGAAACGAATCAACTTCTGATTTTGAAGGTCTCGCTGGAGATATTTTTACTTATTATGGTTTAGGTTGTCGGAATGTGTCCACGATTGCTGTGCCAAGTGATTACGACTTAACTCCTTTGTTTGATGTATTGACACAGGTGGATTGGGTATTAAGCCATACGAAATATGCTAATAATTACCAGTATCATAAGACCTTACTTCTCTTAAATCAAGTACCCCATTTTGATTTAGGTAATTTAATTGTCTCGGAAAATGAGGCGCTCGTCTCCCCTGTTGGCGTTTTGCATGTGCACCGCTATTCCTCTGATGAAGAATTACAAAACTGGTTGAAGCAACATGAGGAGAAAATTCAGTGTGTGGTGGGCCAACAAGCCATTCCTTTCGGTCAGGCGCAATTTCCTGCGCTAGATGATTTCGCAGATGGAGTTAATACCTATGCGTTTTTGGTCAATTTATCGTAGAGAAGTTTTTTGATTAATAAAGCCCCCAATAGGCCTATAAATGCACCTGTAATCACATCTAAGGGATAATGTACGCCCAGGTAAATTCGACTATAGGAAACAATTCCTGCCCACAGGAACAAAGGAATACCTATCGATCTGTTTTTTGTCAATAAATAGAAACAAAGTGCGATAGCAAATGAATTTGCAGCATGAGAAGAGCAAAAACCGTAAAGGCCTCCTGGCCCATTAGGTGTATGTATCCAGGATTGAAAAGCTTCCACATGACTAGGTCTAAGTCTTTTTACTAATGGCTTTAATAAACCAGAGGAGATTTGATCTGCCCAAAGAATTGATAAAGTGATATAAACTAATGCCGCTTTGATTGCTTTTTGATTAGCCTGATATATTTTCCAAATCAATACTGCATACAAGGGAATCCAAACATATTTGTTGGAGATGAAAATCATCACCGAATCGAGCGCATCAGAATGGGCTTCGTTGATTAATTTAAAAACAGATTCATCCCAACTAGGAAACATAGCTTAAAATTTAAATACCTCTCTTACCCGCGCTAAGGTCGATGCTGCGATAGGTTTTACTTTCTTTTCTCCAATTTCAAGTTTTTCCTCAATCAGTGTTGGGTTATTCATGTAGTAATCAAATTTCTCGCGCGCTTCTTTGAAATATTCGAGCATTAAGCCATGTAAAGCCTGTTTAGCATGACCATACCCATAACCGCCGGCAATGTAGTTTTGACGCATTTCTTCGGTTTGTTCAGGAGTCGCAATGAGTTGGTATAATTTGAACGTGATGTCAGTCTCGGGATTTTTGGGGTCTTCTAAGGGGGTTGAATCCGATTCGATTTTTTTGATTTGCTTCAATAAATCTTTTTCTGGTAAGAAAATATCAATGTAGTTATTGAGCGATTTACTCATTTTATTGCCATCGATGCCAGGTATCGTCATGACAGATTCATTAATAAATGCTTCAGGAATAACGAAAATATCTTTTTCTGCCATCCGGTTGAAAGCACCTGCCATATCACGGGTCATCTCAATGTGTTGGCGTTGATCTTTGCCAACAGGTATCAATTCTGCATCATACAATACAATATCTGCGGCTTGCAATACGGGATAGGTAAACAATCCTGCATTGACATTCGCCATTTGTGAGGATTTGTCTTTAAAGCTATGTGCATTCGCAAGCATAGGATAAGGGGTAACACAATTAAGGTACCACATGATTTCGGTATGATAGCTTGCCAATTTTGATTGACGGTAGAAAAAATTCTTTTCTGTATCAAACCCAAAGGCCAACCAAGCTGCAGCAATGGATAAGGTATTTGCGCGAATTTGCTCCCCATCTCGAAGGCTCGTCAACGTATGTAAATCTGCGATAAATAGGAAAGATTCGTTACCAGGCTTTTTTGAAAGTTCGATAGCAGGCATGATCGCCCCTAAGATATTCCCTAGATGAGGTTTTCCCGATGATTGGATACCAGTTAAAATGCGCATAAATCAATTAAAAATTTTACAAAAATCACGAAATTCATTCAAATCTCCCAATATATTTTTTGTCATCAAATTGTGTTATTAACACATCGGCTTTTTACTAAATTTTCGCTAATTTCGTTTACCTAAAATTTATCGATTTTACATGTCCATCTCCCCTGGTCTATTACCTTTTTTGTCTGATTTGAAAGCGAATAATTCGAGGGAATGGTTTGCGGCTAATAAAGGTGTTTACGATCTTGAAAAAGGGAAATTTGACAAATTAATCGAGCAGTTGATTCTTTCTTACAGCGAATTTGAAAATATGGTGGGGGTTGAACGCAAGCATTGCTCCTATCGAATATACCGAGATGTCCGTTTTTCCAAAAACAAAGATCCTTACAAGACCTGGTTTTCAGCAAGTTTTTCAGAAGGTGGTCGTCGTTCTGGTTTCATGGATTATTACTTGCACATTGAACCAGGAGGCAAATCGTTTTTAGGAGGCGGTATGTATAACCCAAGTCCCGAACAAATGGCTAAATATCGCCAGGAGGTTGATTATAACGGTGCCGCTTTACGTAAGATTGTCGAAGCACCTCTATTCGCAGCTACATTTGGAACTGCGGAAGGCGAAATGCTTCAAAAGGTTCCCAAAGGTTTTGATCCTTCACCGGAGGATGCTCCTTATTTGCGTCGAAAGCAATTGTTTTATTGGAAGCATTATACAGATAATCAGCTAATACAAGATGATTTCATTGAGCAGCTAATGCATGATTCGAAGGTAATAAAGCCTTTTCTGGATTTTTTGAATACCACTTTTTTTGATAAAGAACCTTTTTAATTCCATTTGATATATGCAATTCTCGCATTTACATAATCACTCGCAGTTTTCATTATTGGATGGCGCATCGAAAATATCGTCGATGTTCAAAAAGGCGAAGGCAGATAACATGCCGGCAGTAGCAATTACCGACCATGGTAATATGTTTGGGGTATTTCAATTTGTTGCTGAAGCAGGGAAACAAGGGGTAAAACCCATTGTAGGTTGTGAGTTTTATTTGGTTGCTGACCGACATAAGCAGGCATTTACAAAAGAACAAAAGGATAAGCGTTTCCATCAATTGTTTCTAGCTAAGAATCCGGAAGGATATCAAAACTTAGTTAAGCTTTGTTCTTTGGGATTTATGGAGGGTATGTATTCCAAATACCCGCGTATCGATAAAGAACTTGTCTTAAAATACCATAAGGGTCTTATAGCAACAACTTGTTGTTTAGGTGCTTCTGTACCTCAGGCGATTCTTCGTTCTGGCGAGGAAGAAGCTGAAAAGGAGTTTAAGTGGTGGTTGGATCTATTTGGCGAAGATTATTACATCGAAGTACAGAATCACCATATCCCTGAGCAACAGACAGTTAACGAGGTGTTGTTAAAGTTTGCAAAGAAGTATAACGTCAAGGTGATTGCATCCAATGATAGCCATTATTTGGATCAAAAGGATGCCAATGCGCATGATATTCTTTTATGTATCAATACGGGCGAAAAGCAGGCCACTCCTACTTACAAAGACATTGACGATGGATCGGAGATGAAAGGTAAACGGTTTGCCTTTTACAATGATCAGTTTTATTTCAAGACCACGGAAGAAATGACCAAATTATGGTCACACGTTCCCGAGGCCATCGATAATACGAATGAGATTGTAGGTAAGGTCGAAACCTTGAAATTGACCAAGGATGTGATGTTGCCCAATTTTCAGATTCCAACGAATTTTCAATCGCAGGATGATTATTTGGAACACCTGACCATGGAGGGGGCGAAAAAACGCTATGTTGATATTGATCAAGTAGTGGAAGAACGTATACGTTTTGAATTATATACGATTCGGACGATGGGTTTTGCTGGTTACTTCTTAATTGTAGCTGATTTTATTCAAGCAGGACGTGACTTAGGTGTGTATGTAGGGCCTGGTCGGGGATCAGCCGCAGGTTCTGTGGTCGCCTATTGTCTAGGAATTACCAATATTGATCCGATTAAATACAATCTCCTTTTTGAGCGTTTCTTGAATCCGGATCGGAAGTCATTGCCCGATATTGATACGGACTTTGATGATGAAGGCCGACAAAAAGTAATCGATTACGTCGTAGACAAATACGGAAAGAATCAAGTAGCGCACATTGCGACCTATGGTACAATGGCTGCTAAGATGTCCATTAAGGACGTGGCGCGTGTATTGGATTTACCTTTGTCTGAATCCAATGCCTTAGCTAAATTGGTTCCTGAAAAGCCGAAAATCACCTTGGAGCGTATTTTTAATGCGCCTTTGAATGGTGATAAAAGTTTAGCCGATAAGGAAGGTTTAAATCCTGAGGAGATCGAGCAAGTTAAGCAGTTGCGTCAAATTAAAGAATCAGGAGGCCTTCCTGCAACGGTCATTGAAAATGCGTTGGTTTTGGAAGGTTCTGTTCGCGGAACAGGTATTCACGCCGCAGGTATCATCATCGCTCCTTCTGATTTAACAGATATTTTGCCGGTTGCAGCTTCTAAAGATGTGGCATTGCTTATCACGCAATACGATGGTTCTGTGATTGAGAACGCGGGTGTGATCAAGATGGACTTTTTGGGTTTAAAGACCCTTTCCATTTTAAAGGAAGCCGTTCGATTAATCAAGCAAAATCATGGTGTAACAATTGTATTAGACGATTTGCCTTTAGATGATAAAGCAACTTTTGAATTATACCAACGAGCCGAGACGAATGGAACATTCCAATTTGAATCTCCGGGTATGCAAAAACATTTACGTGATTTAAAGCCCGATCAATTCTCGGATTTAATTGCCATGAATGCCTTGTTCCGTCCAGGACCTATGGTTTATATCCCGAATTACATTGCCAGAAAGCACGGTCGGGAAGCTATCGAATACGACTTACCTGAAATGGAGGAGTATTTGAATGATACCTATGGGATTACGGTTTACCAGGAGCAGGTGATGTTGCTTTCGCAGAAATTGGCGAATTTCTCTAAAGGAGATGCCGATGTACTTCGCAAGGCGATGGGTAAGAAAGATAAGGCCACGATTGATAAGATGAAGGGCAAGTTCATGGAAGGTGGACAAGCGAATAATCACCCTGCACCTAAATTAGAAAAGATTTGGACCGACTGGGAAGCCTTTGCTCAATATGCTTTTAATAAATCGCACTCCACATGTTATGGATTAGTAGCCTATCAAACGGGTTATTTGAAGGCAAATTATCCTTCTGAATTCATGGCGGCGGTACTTTCGAATTCCCTAGGGAATATTGAGAAGATTACGTTCTTCATGGATGAGTGTAAGCGCATGGGAATACCGTTATTGGTTCCTGATGTGAATGAATCGTCTCGTTCCTTTGCGGTCAATAAAAAAGGGCACATTCGTTTTGGATTAGGCGCTATTAAAGGTGTAGGTGAAGCTGCCGTTGATGCGATCGTAGAAGAACGCACAAAAAATGGGGAGTATAAGGATATCTATGATTTTGTTTCACGTGTTAATGTACGCCAAGTAAATAAACGAAGCATGGAATCTTTGGCACTGGCTGGTGCTTTTGATTGTTTTGAGGAAGTACAGCGTTCGCATTATTTCTCCATGGATGATGGCACGACGTTTATTGATAAAATTGTTCGGTATGCTTCTCGCATGGCAGAATTGAAGGCGGAAGCGACGCAGTCATTGTTTGGTGATTTAGGGGCTGGTACAGGAAATGACATAGCGAAGCCGCGTTTGCCCGTTTCGGAAACTTGGTCTGTTATGGAGCAATTGAAGAACGAGAAGGAGGTTGTGGGTGTCTACATTTCGGGTCACCCGTTGGATGAATATAAAGTGGAGATTCAAAACTTCACCAATTCAACGGTATCGCAATTAGATTCTAAGCCGGGTGCTGTTCAATCCGTAGCTGGAATTGTTACGAAAATGAATGTGCGGACATCTGCTAATGGAAACCAATTCATGATTTTTACTTTGGAAGATTATTCAGGTAATTATGAATTCGCGCTATTTGGCAAAGATTACATTGAGTTTGAACGATTTATTGGTCAGGATCGAATGTTGTTTTTGCAGGGTTCTTACCAACAAAAAAACCGTTATATGGAGCAGATGGTCTTCAAGATTCAATCCATAGAACTGCTTTCGGAGGTATTGGAAGAACGGACAAAAGAAATGAAACTATCCCTTCATTTAAAACATTTGACTCCGGCCTTGATGGATAATTTATATGATGTATTGGAGCGAAACAAAGGAAACAAGAAATTAGTTATTGAGGTGTTTGATGAAGAAGAGAAATTGCAAATGGATTTTTTATCTCGGAAAATGCAGATAAGAATTGGTAAGGGCTTAATTTCTGATTTAGTTGACCTAGAAAAAGTAGGATTTCGACTAATTTCATAAATAATTTGTCGGGAACTTATTCTTATCCTTGAATTGTTATAATTTTGAATTTTAAAATAAACTAGAAAATGGGAAAATATGTAGAGGCAACGGATGCCAACTTTCAAGAATTAATTAGTGGACCAACACCTGTATTAGTCGATTTTTGGGCTGAATGGTGTGGACCTTGTAAAATGATCGGACCGATCGTAGAGGAGTTAGCAGGAGATGTAGAAGGTCAAGCGGTGGTTGCGAAAATGAATGTAGATGCTAATTCGGCTGTGCCAGCTTCTTTGGGAATTCGTTCGATTCCAACCTTGATGGTATTTAAGAATGGCGAAATGGTTGAGCGTTTAGTGGGTGGAAATATTCCTAAATCTGTTTTGGCAGAAACCTTATTAAAGCATGCTTAATTAGTTATTGTAGACTTTGTCCATGGCTTGTAACAAAATGTTGCAAGCCATTTTTATTTCATCTAGTGTGATCACCAAGGGTGGCGCAATGCGTAAGGAATTATCGCAAAATAGAAACCAATCTGTGATTAGGCCGTTTTGAATACAAGTATCTATCACAGCTTTCACCGTTTTGAAATCTTGCATTTCAACGGCAATCATGAGCCCTACCCCTCTAAATTCCTTAATGATGGGGTGAATTAATAATGACTTGAATAATTCGTGCTTTTCTTCAATTTGATCAAGAAGTTGATTTTTTTGAATGTAGTTTATTGTAGCAAACGAAGCGGCACATGACACAGGATGTCCGCCAAAAGTGGTAATATGTCCCAGTACAGGTGCATATGACAGGGTTTGCATCACGGATTCGTTGGCCATAAAAGCACCAATGGGCATCCCCCCTCCCATTCCTTTAGCACTCAGGAGAATATCTGGGATGATATCCATGGCTTGAAATGCCCAAAAAGTACCTGTTCTACCAAATCCGGTTTGGATTTCGTCGAGTATTAATAAGCATCCCACTTCGGTACAACGCGCTCTTAGTGCTTGAAAATAAGCCTTCGAGGCTGAACGGACACCGGCTTCCCCTCCGACTATTTCAATAAAAATGGCTGCGGTTTTTTGTGTAATTTTTTGCAAATCAGCTATGCTACCATGTTGTATATGTCTTACATCCGGTAATAGTGGGCGGAAGCTATTTTTGAATTGTTCGTCTCCCGCGAGTGATAATGCTCCTTGTGTTGCGCCGTGATAAGCGTTATGGCAGGCGATGATTTCTCGTCGATTCGTATAGCGTTTGGCTAATTTCATGGCACCTTCTACCGCCTCAGTACCTGAGTTTGTAAAATATACCTGATTTAATGTATTTGTAGCCGTAGACTTTACTAAGGCTTCTGCTAATAATACTTGCGGGCTTTGAATGTATTCGCCGTAGACCATTAAATGCATGTATTGGTCTAATTGATCTTTAATGGCTTGCACAACTTCTGGATTTCGATGTCCAACGTTTGACACGGCAATACCTGAAATAAGATCAATGTATTTCTTATCGGCAATATCTGTTAAATAGATGTGTTCCGCCGATTTAATTTCCAATGCTAAAGGTGCATCAGAAGTAGGTGCCATGTGTTTCTGGAAGAGTTGTCGGTGCGTAAATCCCATAATTCCTCAAATTTACTGCCTTTTATTAAATTATCAGTTTTTAACATGGTGTATTACGATAATCTTCGAATCTTGCGGCATGAAGCAACTGTTACTCCTATTATTACTTCCTGTGACTATATTTGGTCAATCCATTCAAGGAAAGGTGATTGATTCGCGGAATGATGCTTTGGCATTCACTTCAATTTGGATCGAAAATACAAATCAAGGTACCTTAGCCAATGAAGATGGTGTATTTGATATTCGGATAAAGTCAGGAAAAAACAAATTGGTTTTTCGTCATGTGGGTTATGCACCCAAGGTCATAGAGCTTGATTTAGCTTTAGATGAGAAGAAACGAGATTTTGTTGTCGTGATGCAAGAGCAGGCGGTATCGTTAGAGGAAGTTAATATTCGTGCATTGAAGGAGGATCCAGCTATCGGTATCATGCGTCGGATGATTTCAATGGCTCCATTTCATTTGAAAGAGCTTAATGCATATCAAGCAAAAGCCTATGTAAAAGGTGGAGGTAAGATAACGTCAATAACAAAATTGGCTGATTTGGCTTTTGGAAAACAACTCGAAAAAGACGCTGGTATTAAGGTTGGGAGAACGTATGTGCTGGAAGGTGTAAACTTAGTTGAATACAAAAGACCCAATCAAGTGAAAGAAAGGGTTATTTCGAATCGGAGTAATTTACCCTTGGCCATGAAAACGGCTGATGCACCTAATTTGCGTGCTACGCAGACTAATTTTTATCAAGCTAAGGTTTGGGGGGCTTTGATCTCTCCTATTTCATCTCAGGCATTTCAATTCTATCACTTTAGTTTTTTGGGAAGTTTTACACAGGCTGGTAAAACGGTGAGTAAAATTCAAGTGCGTCCCAAGTCATTTTCTGTGGATCTATTTGATGGCGAATTATTGGTCGTGGAGGATACCTGGAGTATTTATTCATTACGTCTTCATTTTAAAAATTCAAATGGGAATTATACTTTAAGTCAGCAAAATGCTGAATTTCAAGGTGTTTGGATGCCAATTAGTTATGAAATGCGTGCAAACATGCAGGCCTTGGGTTTAGGTTTTAGCATCAATTATGTGACTCAGATAAAGTCTTATCAAATTCAAGTTAATCCGGCATTTTTGGTAAAGCCTCAAATTATTGAAGAGCGCTTGGATAAATCCTTAGCCAAAGAGATAGACAGAACACCCTTAAAAGACGCTAAGAAAGCTTTAGGAGGAGAAATTACACGCAAGAAATTAAAACGCGCATTAAACAAAATAGCCAAAGAAGAGAAAAAAGTAGACACATTAAAGCAGGAAGGATTCAGTAGCGTATATGAAATGAAAGTTGATTCGCTTGCCGATAAGAAATCAGATGACTTTTGGAACGAGGCTAGAGAAGTTCCATTAACAGAAGCGGAAATTAAAGGTTTTAAAGAAGCGGATAGTTTATATGTTTTTGAAAGGGCTAAAATGGCTAAGGATTCATTGAGTTCTCTTCCCAAATTCAATATAGCTCATTTGTTTTTTGGAAAACGTTATAATTATGAAAAGAATGGTGTCGGAAATTCGTTAACACTCAACATGTTTGGAGGAGGTTTTACACCTGTAGATGGATTTTACTTAAATCGTGATTTAAGCTTTAACCATCAGCAATCAGAGACAGATTATATACGAATAGGAGTAAATGCCCGATATGCATTTGCTCGAAATAAGCTGAATGGGGATTTATTCATGGAACGAAAATTTTCGGGTGGTCGCAAACTCGTAAATTTTAGTCTAGGTTCTCAAGTGGTGAATTTCAGCGCAGCTAAAACGATGCCATTGAATTTAAATTCAAGTACGGCGCTATTTAATTCTACCAGTTATTTGCGTTTTTATGAAAATCAATTTGTTCGATTATCATATAAATATCAAATAAGGGCTCCTTGGCAACTTACAGGGGAGTTAGAGTATCGACAAAGAAACGCTTTAGCGAATGTGGTGGAACACGGTTGGTATCAACAAGATAAGCGATTCAGTCCTAATTATCCTATCTCTTCAGAGCTAGAAGACACCCGTTTTAATCGGCATGACCAATGGAGTTTAGGAATGCGAATTGTTTGGCAACCGGGAGCAACATGGCGTTTAGTTAATCAAGTAAGACGTTTAAATCAACCAATCAATCCTTTAAAGGTACAGTTGGAGTCTCAATTTGTAATAGGATCTAATGGTTTTTCAAAAGTTGGATTGCAAGTTGACCATACAATTAATTTAAATCGTTTGGGAAGTTTGGCGTATCAAGTTCGATTTGAAGATTATTTTGTTAAGCCACAGTATTTTATGGACTTTACGCATTTTAATGGGAATGAGATTACAATTATTTCGAGTTTGCCTTTTGGTTTTAGTGCCTTGCCTATGTATCAATTTAGTACAGCTGAACGCTCATTGGTTTTTCACGCGAAATGGAGCCCTCGTAAATTTATTTATACGCAAAGCCAGTGGTTTTATTTATATGGTATCCGAGAGCACTTACGTTTTAGTGGATTGAATAAAGGAGAAATGAATTTGCAAAACGGGTATTTCGAATTCGCCTATGGTCTACGGGGTATTTTTAAAGCATTTGGCTTAGAAGTAGCCAAGCCGGTAGGAAATTGGGTGCCATCCAAGTGGAAAGTTTCGTTAACCATGCCATTTTAGTTGGAATTCTGCCTCAAATCCCCTTAATTGTGCTAAATTTTTATGAAATAATCTAAATCTTTATTTATGAATCAAATTGTTTACTTAGTGCCTGCTTTTGGTATAGTAGGATTGCTGTATACAGCATGGAAATTTAGTTGGGTATCTAAACAAGATGCAGGAAA
>JBEEOB010000122.1:0-9495 GCA_041191865.1 Bacteroidota bacterium | reverse complement strand
AACCGATGATTAATTCGGAATTTGGGAATGTTTGGGGTTATCAGGGAAGTACGGGTGATGTGGATTATACTTTTGATTATCACAAGGCCATGAATTCATTTCGAAATCATCCGAAGATGGCGGGTTGGTTGTATACGGAGCACCATGATGTGATCAATGAATGGAACGGTTATTATAAATTCGACCGGACCGAAAAGGAAACAGGTTTAGGCGCGATTGTGCCAGGAATGACGTTAAAAGATCTACATGGACCCTTTTATGTATCAACAGGCCAAGAAATTACTTGGGCTGGGAAGGCGGGCCAAACCGTGAAAATCCCTTTGCATTTATCTTCAATGACTGATCTGTCTGGGGAGCTACGTTTGAAAATTTCGTTTGCAGGTATAACAGCTTGGGGTGAAAAACAGTCACATTGGACGAAGGAATTACCACTGAAATTTTCTGCTTGGGATGTGAAAGCATTGGATTCCTTGGCTGTTGTTTTGCCTAAAGACAAGTCGGTGAATACCCTATCCTTTCTATTAATGAATGCTGCGGGCAAGGTATTACACCGAAATTTTGCGCATGTCATTGTAGAAGAGGGGAATGTTAAACCTGCTAATCCTAACATGGAATTTGTTTCGGTTCCCGTGGAGCGATTTAGTGCTTCCCAATTTCCTGAAAAGCAATGGGCTGGTGTGTTAGGTCATAAACTCAATGGGGCAGGGGCAGGCTATTTCGAATACGAGTTTCCGATTTCAGGGACTGATATTGCGGAGATTCGCTTCCTGGTCGAGGCCTCTTCCAAACCCATTTTAGGGAAAGATCGTTCGGATGCTGGAAAAATGGACGGGGACTATATGCTTGGGAAAGGGACTTTTGATCCAGGAGTCAATCCCAATGCCTACCCACAAACGGATGCCTATGCGTCACCCGCTCTACTACGTGTGACCGTTAATGGCATGAAGGCCTTAGAAACAACATTGCCAGATGATCCGTCGGATCATCAAGGGATACTCTCTTGGCATTACCAAGCCCGCAATAACAAATTAGATGAAGCAGGAACCTATGGCTATTTAGTTCAAGGGCTAATCCCGCCCGCTGCCTGGCAGCTTGCAGGGAAAACAGGAAAATTGGTGATTCGATTTGAGTCGACAGGTGGTGGTTTAGCCTTGTATGGCGATCAGGCGGGCCGCTATATGACTGACCCAAGTATCTTGATTTTACGGAAGTAGAATATCAATTTCTTGAACTTTTTTCCTACTACCTTTGCCAAACCTTGGAGGATTGGCAAAGGTAAGGGGGCTTAATTTAATTTCCAGTTTTTCACGTGATAGAGCTCCGATTTTTTTGAACCCGTCTCTGTGAATTTTGCTTGGTTTAAGGTAATGTCTTTCGCTTCAATTACGCGATATCCTTGTACACTTTCGATGTCTAAATTTGTCAACTGAATATGATGTATCGGCATTTCAGGCAAGCCACGAATTAACAAGCCTGTCTCGGCGCCTTTCGCCACTACATTTTCCACATAAATATTTTTAAACTGAGGCGTCCCTTCGTTCACAGGTAGCAATTCGATTTTGGGTGTCTCGCCTCCATTTCCAAAGGTTGCCACAGGATCTTTCCCTTGGTAATACATGTCGAAGAGTATGGCCTCGCCCGCAATGTTTTTCATCGAGATGTCGCGGATAAATACGTTTTCGACTACGCCACCCCGACCGCGTGCGGTTTTGAATCTCAATCCCACATCTGTTCCTAAGAACTGACAATTACTGACGAATAAGTCATGTACGCCACCCGACATCTCACTTCCCACGACAACCCCGCCATGTCCATGAAAAACCACACAGTTTTCGATCAAAATATGTGCACTCGGTCTGCCGCGTTTGCGTCCTTCTGCGTCTTTACCCGATTTGATGCATATTCCATCGTCACCTACATCGAAACGCGAATTGCGCACCGTTACGTATTCACATGATTCGATATCGATTCCATCCCCATTTTGCGCATACCATGGATTTTTCACGGTAATGTTTTCTACCGTCAAATGCTTGCAAAGCAAAGGGTGTACGTTCCAAGCTGGGGAGTTTTGGAAGGTAACGCCCTCTAATAAAACCTGCTCACATTCCCGTAAGCTAATCATGTTCGGACGAACAAATTCCTTGATTTCCTCCGTATTCGCCTCCGTAAATCCGGCTGCAACAACACCCGGTTGGTCCATGGTCGAGGCTTTCAAAGCACCGGCTGAAGGATACCAAGTTTCTTTTTTGCCATCCAAAACACCTCCGGAACGAACTAATTTATCCCATTCGCCTGATGTTAATTTCCCTTTCTTTACGGGTCTCCAAGCTTCTCCAGCTCCATCAATAATTCCATAACCTGTGATGGCGATATTGCGCGCTCCTAATGCCGAAATGGGGGATTGTGCGCGGATGGCATCTACTCCTTCCCAATTGGTTCTAACCAGTGGATAATCTTTCGGATTACTGCTGAATTGCAATACTGCTCCTTGAGCTACATGTAAATTGACATTAGACAGGATTGTAATAGGTCCACTAATCCAGAATCCTGCAGGGATGAGTACAACGCCGCCACCTTGTTGACTTGCTTGTTGGATGGCCTGTTGGATCGCTCCCGTATTCAACATCGACACGGCATTTTTAGCCCCATATTGAACAATATTAAAGGTGTCTTTTTTGAAGGCGGTTCCGGCAACATTGGGTAACTCGAAGGCGTATTTTTGAGAGAAGGTAGATTTCTTCAAAAAGCTTTTTAAGTGTTCCGTTGAATTAATGAGCGCATCTGCCACGAGGTTTGCTATCCGCGTAGCACCATATGGGGAGAAATGGGTGTCGTCCGCCACACCTTTCATAAATTTCTTGAAAATGCCTGTTGGATAATGCAAGAAAAGTTTTTTAGCGCCTTCAGAACCTTCTTGTTGGATGATGGCCTTGCTTGACTTTTCGATATCAATTAACATCACTTTTTCCTGAGCTGCCACCTCACGAACAACGGCAGGGTAGTCGGCATGCTGGTCAACAAACACACCTGTCGAATCAAATTTACGTCGTTGCGTAGGCGTTAATAAAATGGGGGTGGCACCGGCTGATCTCGTTTCTTTGACATAGCGAATCAAGTTTGCTCGAAAATCGGTTTGTGCCGGAGCGAATCGAGATGTATCACTCGCTTTGGCATCGTTATGGCCAAACTGAATGAACACATAATCGCCTTTTTTTAATTGGGATTGAACTTTAGCCCATCGACCCTCGCGGCGGAAGCTTTTGGTACTCCTGCCGTTATATGCGTGATTTTGAACCTCGACCGCCTCGTTAAATAATTTGGCAAATGGCATTCCCCAACCGGTTTCTGGAAAATCTGCAGGGATTTTGTCGGCCATGGTGGAATCTCCAATCAAGAAGACGCGGAGCGGTTCGGTGGCTGAGAAACTGAATAGTAAAAAAGTGCTGATGATCAGCGCAAAACGAAATTTCATAAGGTCGTAATTTGACCTTAAAAGCATTAATATGGCTTGATTTACTGAATAGGTTAACGATTTATCGCCACCGAGCTCAAAATCGTTTGGATAATTTGTAAACTCGTGATGTTATCCGCCTCGGCTTCATAGGTTAAAATGATCCGATGATTCAATACGTCTGGCGTCATTTCTTTGATGTCTTCAGGTAACACATAATCACGACCAGCTAAATAGGCCATCACTTTAGCTGCTAAATTCAAGTGAATACTCGCTCGCGGCGATGCTCCAAATTGAATGTAATCCGCCTCTTTTGTTAAGCCATAATCCGCCGGATTACGTGTCGCAAAAATCAATTCAATGATGTATCGCTCGAGCGTTTCTGAAATGGTGATTTCATTAATCTCTTTACGAATCGCTTGGATATCTTTTAAGCTTAAAATGGATTTAGGCTCATATTTGAAGTCCATATTGGACATCTTTCGCATCACTTCTAACTCTTGCTCCTTGTCCAAATAATTCAAGAATACTTTCATCATGAAGCGATCCACTTGAGCTTCTGGCAATGGGAAGGTACCTTCTTGCTCGACTGGATTCTGCGTAGCTAATACCAAAAATGGTTTGTCTAGGGGATAGGTCGTTTCGCCGATCGTCACCTGTTTCTCAGCCATTGCCTCAAGCAATGCGGATTGTACCTTAGCAGGGGCACGGTTAATCTCATCCGCCAAAATGATTTGAGCGAAAATGGGCCCTTTTTTGACTTCAAATTCATTTTTTAATGGATTGTAAATCATGGTTCCAACGAGGTCGGACGGAAGTAAATCCGGCGTAAACTGAATACGTTGGAAATGTAAATCCAAGATTTTAGCAAGCGTATTGATCGTCAAGGTCTTCGCAAGGCCCGGAACCCCTTCCAGCAGGACGTGTCCGCCGGTGAATAGGCCCACAAGCAATCGGTTAATTAGGCGCTCTTGCCCCACAACCACTTTGCCCATTTCATCAATGACTGCTTGAATCTTTTCTCTCGAATTCATATTACCATTTTTTAAAAATCACGATGACCGCAAGGATGATTAATCCAAAGCCGACGAAGTGATTCCAAGCTAATTTTTCCGACTTAACTACGAAAATAAGAAAAAGTGTGAACACTATCAGGGATAATGCCTCTTGAATCGTTTTCAGTTCGAAGAAAGAGAACGGTCCTCCGTTCGCCTTAAATCCTAATTTGTTGGCAGGAACCTGCAACACATATTCAAAGAATGCTAGGCCCCAACTAAACAAAATGATACTCCAGATCCCGGCATGTTTTAGCCAGGAAGTCTCTTTCCATTGTAAATGACCGTACCATGCAATCGTCATAAACAAATTAGAAAGCGCTAGGAGTATTATCGTAATCAATCCACGCATCCTATTGCAATTTCTTGTAACGAATACGTTTAGGTGCCGCGTCGCCTAAGCGTTTCTTGCGAGCCTCCTCATATTCAGAATAGTTTCCTTCAAAATAGGTTACCTGCGAATCGCCTTCAAATGCCAAAATATGCGTAGCAATACGATCCAAGAACCATCTGTCGTGGGAGATGACCACCGCGCAACCTGCAAAATTCTCAAGTCCTTCCTCCAATGCTCGAAGTGTATTAACATCCAAATCGTTGGTCGGCTCATCCAACAACAATACATTCGCGCCTTCCTTCAGCATCATCGCTAAGTGAACGCGGTTACGCTCTCCACCGGATAAATTGCCAATTTTCTTCTCTTGATCTGCGCCGTTGAAGTTGAATTTACTCACATAGGCGCGGGCATTCGACTGCTTGCCACCCAACATGATCCAATCGTTCCCTTCTGCAATTGTTTCATATACAGATTTCTCCGCAATCAATTGATTATGCTCTTGGTCGACATAGGCTAATTTCACCGTTTCGCCCACTTCAAAGCTTCCTGAATCCGGTTGTAATTGGCCCGTAATTAATTTGAACATTGTCGTCTTACCAGCACCGTTGGGTCCAATAATCCCCACGATTCCAGCAGGAGGCAAGGAAAAACTTACGTTTTCATACAATAATTTGTCCCCAAATGATTTGGAAACGCCTTGTACTTCAATAACCTTATTTCCTAAACGAGGACCTGCTGGAATGAATAATTCCAATTTGTCTTCTTTCTGACGATTTTCTTCTGATAGTAATTTCTCATAAGCACCAATACGCGCTTTGGATTTTGCTTGACGGGCTTTAGGCGCCATGCGTACCCATTCCAACTCGCGTTGAAGGGTCTTTTGGCGGCGCGATTCCGTTTTCTCTTCCTGCGCTAAGCGATTTTGTTTTTGCTCTAACCATGAAGAGTAGTTTCCTTTCCATGGAATCCCCTCGCCACGATCTAATTCCAAAATCCATCCCGCTACGTTATCCAAGAAATAACGATCGTGGGTTACGGCAATGACCGTTCCTTTGTATTGACGTAAATGTTGCTCCAACCAATCGACTGATTCCGCATCCAAGTGGTTGGTTGGCTCATCAAGTAACAACACATCCGGTTCTTGCAATAACAAGCGGCAAAGTGCCACGCGGCGTTTTTCACCCCCAGATAGCGTGCTGACAAGTGCATCGGAATCGGGACAACGCAATGCGTCCATGGCTTTTTCCAAACGTGTATCTAACTCCCAGGCATTGCAATGGTCAAGTTTTTCTTGAACCTCGCCCTGGCGTGCAAGTAATTTGTCGAAATCTGCATCCGGATCTGCAAAGGCCTCATTGATCTCATCAAACTCTTTCAAAAGGTTTTTGATTTCAACAACTGCTTCTTCTACAACCTCTAATACGGTTTTGTTCGGATCTAATTGAGGTTCCTGTTCAAGCAAACCCACACTGTAACCTGGAGACCATACAACATCCCCTGTGAAGGATTTGTCTAAACCGGCAATGATGCGAAGTAAGGTTGATTTACCAGAGCCATTTAGACCCAAAACGCCGATTTTGGCGCCATAGAAAAAGGAAAGGTATATGTTTTTAATAATCGTCTTCTGTGGTGGGATGACTTTGGAAACCCGTTCCATCGAAAAGATAATCGTCTCGTTACTCATGTTATTTGCTTAAAATTTTAAAAGAACCTGCAAAGAATGTGAAATTTGTGTAAAAAATTGAATTTCAGCGATGGAATTCTTCATTTATTCATAAATTTTTAGATAAATTGTGTCAGGATTTTATTTGAATAAATCCAAATGTTAAGCCCTTGAGTTAGCGCGTTTGCTCGAAGCTCTTTATTAAAGCCCTAATATGAACCACCTCGTTAAAAATGAGTACGGATTTTGCCAAGATGGCAAAGTGTACATCAATGCCTATTTAAACTTTCCTCAGCGCGAAATCGGATTTGTTCGTAATACAGAACAAGAAGCCCTAGACTATTTTGTTAACCGCTTTGAATTAGCCAAAACCAAGGTTATTCAATTAGCATCCGAAATCAACGATGTTCAAAACAAAGGATCTTATTTGACCAAAGTTGTTCAAATGAAGGCCTATTTGGCGGAATTTGACGGCCTGGGTGATTTTCAGCCTTTGTTTACGCAATTGGATTCTTTAGAAGTCTTTTTGAAGGATTTAATTCAAAATAATCAAATCAAAAATCTGGAAATTAAACGTGCGCTCATCGAGGACGCAAAGGTAATTGCGGGACAAGAAGATGTTTTGCAGGCGACGGAGGATTTGATGGAATTGAAAGCAAAATGGGTCAAAACGGGTCCTGTAGATAAAAAATACCAAGATAGCCTGAGTGAAAATTTTCAAGAGGTTATGGATCATTTCTTCTTACGCCGCCGCGCTTATTTCGAAGAAAAAAATCGCCAAATCGACGAGAAGATTCTAATCTTACAAGGTTATATTGATTCCGTTCACCAATTGCGTAAAGCGGAAGATCTGGATGATTCCATCATCAAAGTAAAAGAATTGCAAAAAGAATGGAAGAATGTAATTGGTTTGCCTCCTAAGAAACAATCCATGTTATGGAAGAATTTTAAGAAAGCAAATGACATGTTCTTCGAGAAATACAACCGTGTAAAAGGCATAGAGTACAAGCCTCGTGTCGATCCGCGCATTCAAGAATTAACCACCATGACGGGCGAGTTGGAATTGAAATTACACGACCAACCGAATATGACTGCCACAGCGGATTTAGCCAAAGCCTACCTCGTAAAATGGAAGGAAATTACCGCGCAGATTAAGTCGGTCGACCGACAAATGGCAGAACGTTTCCGGAACGTATGTGATAAGATTTTTGAAATGAATTATTTATTGCGGGTGATTTCATACCGTCATCCTGCTTTAAATGAGAAACCACGTATCGAGCAGTTGAAAATCATGATTAATCAAATGGATTACATGACTAAAAAGGAACGTGGTGAATTTGAAGATTTCATTGCCCAAGCGGAAAGTGATCGTCAAATGGAGGAAAAGCCTATCATCAGTAAAATCAATACGCAAAAGCGCAAGATTAGCATGAAGGAATTACTTCTAGCCGGATTTAAAGCAGAGCTTGACGCCTTGCTAAACGCTTAGTAAACCCATTTCCTTACCTAAAGCAGGTAGGTCTAAGCCATCAAATGTGCCTGATGACATCATCAGTAGATTTGCATTTGACCAGGTTTGAGCCAAAATTGCCTGCTTCAATGTGTCTGCATCACGAATGACCTTCAGGTTCGGATGCTTGAAATAGGTTTGAACTACGGATTCTTCCATGCGATCCATGCGTTTGATTTCACGCGCATGTTCGCTTAAATAAACAATCGCTTCATCCGCTAAATTCAAGGTTCCCTCATATTCAGGTAAAAAGGCTGGGTTTAGGCTACTGAATGTGTGAAGCTCCAAGCATGCGACTAGTTTCCGATTCGGGAATTGATTTTTCAAAGCCTGGGTTGTCGCATTTACCTTGGATGGAGCGTGCGCAAAGTCTTTGTACAACAAGCTCGTTTCGGATGATGCGACAAGTTCCAAACGCTTTGCAGCGCCTTTGAATGTTGCGATTGCCTCATAAAACTCCGTTGGAGAGACCCCAATTTGCTCGCAAATTAAGCGCGCCCCATTTAAATTTTTCAGGGTATGTTCTCCAAAAACTTGTATAGGATATGCTTTCCCATCTTCACCTTTAAGGATGGTTTGTCCATTTTCTATGTTGGCAGGATGTGCTTCATACCCCGTTTTTTCACAATGTTCCGGACAATCGCTTGTTAAATCATGCAAGACGGAATCCGTTTGGTCGAAGAATAAACTACCTGCTTTGGGTAAACCTGCGATTAACGTTTTGAAGGAATCCGTATAGGATTCAAAGGTCGGATAGACATTAATATGATCCCATGCAATGCCCGATATTAAGCAGATATGGGGTTGGTATAATAAGAATTTCGCACGGCGATCGATTGGCGATGCCAAATATTCATCCCCCTCGATGATGATGATAGGGGCATCTGATAATGAAGCCATTAATTCAAATCCTTCGATTCGAGCACCCACCAAATAATCAAATTTGCGTCCTAGGGATTTCAACACATGCAATACCATCGAGGTAATACTCGTTTTGCCATGGCTTCCCGCGATGACGATGCGTTGCTTGTTAATGCTTTGCTTATATAAAAAGGATGGATAGGATTCTACTGGAATACCTAATTCCTGTGCTTTTAGTAATTCGGGGTTATCAGGACGGGCATGCATGCCTACAATAACTGCTTCCAAATCAGATGTTATTTTTTCTGGGAACCAGCCAAATTCTGCAGGGAGAATGCCGTGTTGGGCTAATAAACTTTTGGAAGGTTCATAAATCTCATCGTCGGAGCCACTGATTTCGTAGCCTTTTGATTTCAATGCTAATGCTAAATTGTGCATGGCAGCGCCGCCGATCGCGATAAAATGTATTTTGGGCATAATAACTTAATCTGTATTTCGTTTGCAAAGTACATACTTTTATTGCAGTTTTGCACGTTTTTCCACAAACTCAAGTACGCTTGAGTACAATTCATCTGACTGAATGAAAAATTACGTCGATCTAATTGATCAAACCATTGAATT
>JBEEOB010000121.1:0-6210 GCA_041191865.1 Bacteroidota bacterium | reverse complement strand
TTTGTCTGGCGTGTACGTACTGTATTGCACTCATCTTTTTATTGTTATTGTGAATAAATGATTACGATGTAATTGCTTAAATTGCCTTGCAAAATAACGCAAAATTTGGATAATTTCCGTGGTTTTTGTGTTTATTCATGATTTAATAACCTGACATCCCTTCAAAATGAAAAAATATTCCTTTGTAGTCCTGTTTTTGGCACTGTGTTCAAGCCCGATTTTTGCGCAAGTGCTTGACGTTGAATCATTTTCGAGTAAAATTGCTGAAATGCCACAGGCATTATTGCTGGATGTTCGTACGTCCGGAGAGTTTGGGGGTGGGCATTTGCCTAAAGCGACTAATATTGACTTCCGTTCAGAGGGCTTTGGCAAGGAAATCGACAAATTGGATAAAAGTAAGCCCGTTTTGATTTATTGCCTTTCAGGGGGACGGTCTGCGCAAGCTGCAGAAATGATGCGGGCAAAGGGATTCCAAGTAACGGAATTAAAAGGGGGGTATTTAAAATGGACAACAAAAATGATGCCATTAGAAGGGGTTCCTACTGTGAAGCATGATGCCACGTGGAGTTTGGCTGATTTTGAAAAATTAGCCAAAGAAAATGATGCAGTCGTGGTGGATTTTTATGCTAAATGGTGCGCTCCATGTCTTAAAATGATGCCGATGGTCGATAAGCTGGCTGGAGATTACGCGGGAAAAGTAACGGTCATCAAAGTAGAGGCTGATGGAAATCAAGCGATCTTGCAGGCCAATGGAATTGACGAAATCCCGAGTTTTTTGGTATTTCACAAAGGAAAATTAATCCAAAAAACATCGGGATTCCGAGAAGAGCCGAAGCTCAAAGAACTATTTGATCAAGCTATTGGGACCATTCTGTAGGTTGGCGTTCCCAGCGGTGCTTTTTTAATTCACTTAATAAGCTAGCCGGCAGCGCTGCTCCATCTGAGCAAGCGATATTGCTTTCCACGTGCTTAATTTTACGCATACCTGGAATGATGGTTCCTACATCGGGGTTAGCTAAAATGAATCGCAATGCCATTTCCGGTAAATTCATTCCGGTAGGCAATAAGGGTTTTAATGCATTCGCATGATCTACACTCGAGGTTAAATTCTCAGGGACAAAATACGTTGAACGCCAGTCGTCGGTAGGGAATGTCGTGTCATAGGTCATCAAACCGGTTAAGCTCCCTTCGTCAAAAGGAACACGAGCGATAACACCTATATCCAATTTCTTGCACAGCGGGAATAATTGATCTTCCGGATTTTGGTCGAAGATATTGTAGATGACCTGAACGGATGAGATTAAGCCAGTTTCCAATGTTTTTAGACAATTGTTGGGCTCCCAACGATTCACAGAAATTCCCCAATGCGCGACCTTGCCTTGGGCGGTTAATTGTTCCACCGCTTTCTGCCATTCCTCTGAATTTGCCCATGCATCTTCCCAAACGTGGAATTGTTGGAGATCAATTTGCTCTACACCTAAATTCTTTAAGCTCTTTTCGGTGTATTCGATGATATGTTCAGCTGGGAAACATGCTTCGATGGTGAAATGTGATTTGGATGGCCACGTAAAGTTTTTGGGCGGAATTTTCGTAGCGGCATATAGTTTTTTGTCTGGATGGCGTTTAATTAACGCTCCTAATATTTGCTCACTCTTTCCTTCTGCATAACCCCATGCGGTATCAAAAAAATTGGCGCCTAAAGAAACGGCTTTCTCCAGCGATGCATTTACTTCTTCAATGTCAGAACCTGTCCAACCTGCGAGTCCCCACATCCCATATCCTAGTTCACTTATTTTCCAGTCGGTCCGACCAAATCGTCTTGTTTTCATTGTTGAATTTGATTTAATGACCTGCAATAATATTGCTTTTTTCGTTGATCGTTATCCGCTTTGTGCTTTTTGTTTTCCTTTTTTTAGGTCGAATGGTTCCAATTAAGCTAATAAATGTGTTTAAACACAATTTTCACGTTTTAAAATTTACCTTTTAATAAACGAATAAAGTCTTTAAAATAGCAATAACGCAAATAACTCAATTCTATTCATTTTTCGGTCCTGAGTAGTCTAATTTCGAATAAGCCAATGGCTAGAAATTAATGCGAGTTTATGCTATTTGAAGAGAAGTTACATGTGTTGCCCGCTTTTGTACTTGATGGTACACAAGTTATGCCCTTGGATATATTACTTGTCCGCGGTGAAGGAAATTATTCGCATGTGATTCTAAAAGATGGCCGTAAATTTTTGTCTTGTAGGACCTTAAAATATTTTGCGGATGTACTGGAGGCTGGCGGCTTTATCCGTCCGTCTAAGTCGGCATTAATTAATCCTGCTGCGATCCAGCATATTGATTTTAAATCACAAAAAGCGATTCGTTTAATTAACGATGAAATCATTCCGATTTCAAGACGCAAGGTGCGCTCGATGCGTCTGCTATTTCAAGCTGCCGAAGCCTAATTTTCTTGCTGTGGAATGAATTGTTTCCAGAATGTAGGATTGTAGCGTTCCCAGGCATGGCATCCAAAGGGTAAATCACCCAATAATTCAAACGAAATTTTTGGATTTTGTTCGATTGCAAAGGATAAGGCTTCTTTCCATTCGGGAAGTCGAAGTAAAAAGCGAAATGGTAGCGCTCTTCGCTGTGCAAATGAAAACATCGCATCCTCATTGGCTAACCATTCGTTGAAAAACAACTGATAAATTTTAATGTACCTCAACAAGGGCTTGACCCGACGTAAAGAAAGTCCCCCGTTGAATAATACGGGACTACAACTCGCTTTTCCTGCTAGATGGTGTTTGCGCAGTTTAGGTGCTCCGATATAATCATAGCCTTTGGCACACCAGTCCAGCAAACGGTCTTCGAATACATAAGCATCTAATTGGTAAATTAAGATATATTCATAGTTGGCAAATGCCTCGTAAAAAATCGTACTCGTCAAAAGCTTATTATACGTTTTTGTACTCTTAAAGTATTCTTCTTTAAATCGTATAGTCTTCGGAGTAATACCAAATGAACTTAAAAAGGACAGATCAAGTGACTCGGGCGCTACAAAGATGATGGGATGTTTCCCTAAGATGCGGACACATTGCCGAAGTGAAACCTCTTCTTGTGGGTTTAACTTTGTTTGATACAAGGGAATGACGACGGCTACCTTTTCCATGTTTATTCAAATAGATCGCCCAATAACGGTCTCCACCATTTTCCACCCTCTTCTAAGGCATAGGATCCTTGGAAAGCGTGTTGTATAACGGGAATGAAACGAAGAAGTCTATTTGCAGGCAAGTTGGCTCGCATGCGGTAAAATGCTTCACGGCGTAATAGGGCCGTAGTGATTTCGGCATTTGTTTCCTTTTCCTCTTCAAAGTGTTTCAACAATGCATGGGCGATGTCTGCTTTTTTGCGAAGCGTATAGAGCTTTTCTTCACGCGATCGGGTAAACCGTTGTAGCAAGGAAACGTGGGCAGGCTTACTTTTAAAGCCGACTTGTTGATTGGAATGTTCGCGGTATTGTATTAAACAGGTATTGATAAAACCAATCTGGTTGGCCATACTGAGGTTTAGCGCAATCCAACCATCGTGTATAATTTCTTTGGTAATGTTGGGAACGGCCCCAATTTTTGTAAGCGCTTTTTTCTTGATGGCTAACGCTGCTCCGGTAACGACATAGCCTTTTAATAATATTCGAAATGAACCTCCTTGTTGCCACAAATTTTGGACCTCGGGGGTGAATTCAATTTGTTCAAAAGAGGTTTTGCCTGTAGGAAAACCTGCTTGGTCAATCATGGTGGCGTTTGAGAAAACGGCTTCTTTATCGGGATTATTAGCTAAGTAGTGGACGATTTGTTCAACTTTTTCCGGCATCCAAACGTCATCTTGATCGCATAAAAAAATCAAGTCACCCTCGCATAATGCCATGCATTGTTCAAAATTTTTGCTACTTCCTAGGTTGATAGGGTTGCGGTGAACATGTACGGGGAATGCAACTTGTTTGCTGAAGCGTTCAATGATTGCCAGAGTTTCATCCGACGAGCCATCATCACAAACGACCAATTCATGAATGGGATTTGTTTGTTGTTTGATGGATTCCAATTGTTTCGAAAGGAACTCCGCACCATTAAATGTGCACAATGCGACGGATATTTTCTGCATAGTTTCCTACATTACATCGGAACGTAAACTAGTTTTTTGGTTTCGAAAAAATCTTCTTCGAAATACGAAGTGAGCTCAGTCACTTTTACTTTTTTGCCTAATTCGGCGATTTCTTCTGTTAGTTCTCCTCCCTTTAATAGCAGTAAGCCATTGCGTTGTGTGTGAAAATGATTGGGGCTGATTTTGTTTTTGACCCAGTAATAGAACGGGGTGAGGCGTGTGACGGCCCGACTAACAATAAATTCAAAATCTTGATCTACATCTTCTGCGCGCGTGTGTTTTGCTTGGACGTTACTTAATCCAAGAGATTCTGCGACTCCCTCAACAACCTTGATTTTCTTACCAATGCTATCCACGAGTAAAAATTGCGTTTCAGGGAATAGGATTGCTAAGGGAATCCCCGGAAAACCACCTCCCGTTCCTACGTCTAGGACTTCCGTGCCGGGTCGAAAGGGTAGGAATTTGGCGATGGCCAATGAATGTAACACGTGGTGCAACATCAAATTTTCAATATCCTTGCGCGAAACCACATTGATTTTTTCATTCCACTCCTTGTAAAGAGGTAAAAGCTGATCGAATTGTGCTTCTTGCTGTTCCGTTATTTCCGGAAAGTATTTTTTGACTAATGCTGCGTTCATTTCCATGTAATATCAAAGGTACGAAATTCCACTGAGGTCCTTATCTCCTTTTGCGGCGGGCCTTCTTCGCTTCAGCTAATAATTTTTTTGCCTCAATATGTTGGGCCGATTTCTTTTCTGCCTTGTCCAACACCTCTTTACAGAAATCCACGGTCTTGTCGAAATCATTTTCTTGAAACGAAATGCGTGCAAGTCCTAGCACAGATGCCCAGTAATAGCCAGATTCAAACGAATCTGTTTGCTTACTGAAATCCATGCATTGTTGGAAATATTGCTTCGCTTCAGGTCTGTTTTTATAGACGTACAATTGATAATAGCCCAAAATATAACTGGCATACCTGCCCGAAACGGCTTCGTATCCCACTTGATGTTGAGCAATTCGATTCAAAATTTCTTTGGATTGTTCCATTGCCTCATCCATTCGGCCCACGATGAATGCCGCACGGGCATGGTAACGGTGAAAGAAGGGATTATCGGGATAATTTTCATGCGTGTATTTGGCCATATCATAGGACTTGTCCGACATGTTTTCCATCGCATAAATCTGCAAGAGAAAATAGCGCGCCTCTGTCCGGGTGTAAAATGCCTGGTAGCTTACCTTTTCGAGTTGGGCCACTCCTTGCATTTTATTCGCTTTAGGGAAAAGCCAAAGCACCGGTCTTAGGAGTGGAAAGTTTTGTTTGATGAAGTGGTAGTAGTAGTTGTACAAGCCGTCCCCAAACATTAATTCAGGGCTAAAATCAGCAAAATTTCGCGAATACTCGAGGTATTTTAAGGCGTTTTTGGCTGCCAAAGTCGCGCGTGTCCAATTCTTTCGCTCGGCATGTAATCGACCTTTGAATCCATAAGCGGCAGCCATGAAAAAGGCTGCTTCGGGATTTTCCGTTTCATCCCAAATCTTTTCCGCCTTGTCGATGCTGCTGTCCATGTACTCGATCAAGCGTTCATCATAGACTTCATTGCCGGTATTGGGAACAATTTTCCACCATTGCATGAGGCCTAAAAGGAAGTCGGGCAGTGGATGATTCGGATATTTAACTTTCAGGTAGTTGAATTCGCGCTCCGCCTCAGGAAAATGGAAATTGTACATTTGGTTGATAGCCGTGGTGGCTTCAATTTGTACTTCGGAGGTGAGTAGGAGCATACCTTTTGAGCGCTCTTTTTCAGCTTCTTCTGTTAACTTCCACCATTGGCCTTCCGCTTGAAAGGCCAATGGTAGTGTTAACAAGAATAAAATGAGTATCCTAAGATGAGATTTCAATTGCATCTCCGTTTTGGTTTAAGAATTTAAATTCTGTAATGCCAAACGAGGAGTCTTCCATGATGGAAATCCAGGTTTTGTATTTGAAAAACCAATTCATTCGAATGGATGGTAATCCTTTCGTGAAATACGCATGCAAGAATGGATGAACCAATAAGGTTAATTTCC
>JBEEOB010000120.1:0-3701 GCA_041191865.1 Bacteroidota bacterium | reverse complement strand
CAAGAAGGGAATAGCCTGTTTGTTGTTTTTGGTGATTTGACGAATAAAAAACAGACCTATGGGGCCGGCCGATTTATCGATACTGCTTTGCCAGATGCGCAGGGCAAGGTGGTGATTGATTTTAATAAGGCCTATAATCCACCATGTGCGTTTACGCCGTTTGCGACATGTCCGTTGCCTACTGCGGCAAACAAATTAGCGGTGGAAATTCTTGCTGGAGAGCAATTCCACGGGCATTGATGCGATTAGGTTCAGCCAGTTTATCAGTTTCGGCATAAAAGGATCGGTTTAGAGGTGTTTTAAAGGGATAATTGGGGGATTATCAGGAAACTTTTATGGGGATGCCGTAATTTAGACGCTGCCGGGGTCGCAGACCCCGGCAGCGTCAACCCCCACCTCCGTCGCAATCAGGAATAAAGCTTATAGCGATGCATTGTGTGCCCGTCTTTTTCAAAAATCTCTTCTAGCTTGAAGTTTAACTTTAGCAATAGTTTGATGGATGCAAGATTGTCGACTTGGCAGATTGCAAGCACGGATTTATTTGTTTTTAAATGGTAGCTTAACCAAGCTTGACTCGCTTCAAAAGCATAACCATTCCCTTCGTATTCAGGTAATAATGCATAGCCAACATCGGGGCTGGGAAGAAAATCGCGCTTGACCCAAGTTACGACGCCGATCGGAATGAGATTTTCTTTTGTTTGAATCGCCCAATAGGTGATATCGGGATTCGCCAACATGTTCTCAAGGTATGTAATCGCTTGATCGATTGTTCGGACGTTTCTGTCGCCAATAAATCGAATAAAGCCTGGGCAGTTTATCAAGTTCATGATAAATGCTGCATCATCAAGGCCGATTGGGCGCAGTTGGAGCCGATTTGTATCGATTATTTTCATTTATCAGGAAACTTTTATGGGGATGCTGTAATTTAGACGCTGCCGGGGTCGCAGACCCCGGCAGCGTCAACACCCGCCCTACAATTTTTTTAACACCACCGCACATCCACCCCCGCGTTGTAAGCGGAAAGTTAAATTCGAGCTTTTGGAGACCAATTTCTTCTCAATCAGATAGGCCTCTGGATTTTTTTCGAAATCAGCGTCATCAGCATCTCGATACAACACGGCCTCATACGCCGTTCCTGCATCCAAGAAATCCAAAGGGAAGGAAACATTCCGTGCGTTTTCATCCGTAATTGATCCAATAAACCAGGTATCCTTATTTTCGGCTTTACGCGCGATCGTCACGTACTCTCCCGGTTCAGCTGCTAAGACCTTCGTATCATCCCAATCTACCGCCAAATCTTTGATGAATTGAAACGCATCCAAATGCCCTTCGTAGTTTTCGGGTAAATCTGCCGCCATTTGTAATGGGCTATAAATCGTAATATAGAGTGCTAATTGCTTCGCCAATGTCGATCGAACCCGTTGTGTCCGTGTCGAATCAAATTGATTTAAAGACATGTGGAACAAGCCTGGCGTATAGTCCATCGGGCCGCCCATCAAGCGTGTAAATGGTAATATAGTGGTATGTTCTGGAACAATTCCTAAAGTAGGGGCATTGTTAAATTCGGATCCCCGCGCCGCTTCTGCTGCCATCCAGTTCGGGTAAGTGCGATGTAAGCCAGTCGGGTGAACGGATTCATGTGAATCCACCATGAGTTTATATTGGGCCGCTTTTTCAGCCACGCGATTATAATGATTCACCATCCATTGGCTATCATGGTGCTCGCCCCGCGGAATGATTTTGCCCACATAGCCCGTTTTTACGGTATTGATTCCTTTGGAAACCATGTATTGATATGCCTCATCCATCCGTCGTTCGTAGTTCGTCACTGATCCTGAAGTTTCATGATGCATGATCAAACGCAGACCTTTGGCCTGCGCATATTGTGTCAAGGAATCGATCGCATAATCCGGATAAGGGCTCACAAAATCGAATACCTCCTCTTTCCAATTCCCAAACCAATCTTCCCAGCCTCGATTCCAGCCTTCCACCAACACGCCATCAAAACCATGTTGGGCTGCAAAATCAATGTAACGTTTCACATTCGCCGTATTCGCCCCATGTTTCCCTCCTGCCAAAGGCCAGTTTGCCTTTCCAATGTGCATCTCCCACCACATCCCCATGAATTTCTGCGGCTTAATCCAGGTTGAATCACCAAATTTGGCAGGCTCATTTAAATTTAAGATCAATTTCGATTCCAAAATCTTTTCCGCCTTCTCACTCATCACGAGTGTCCGCCATGGGGTCGAAAATGGGGTTTGTAAATAGGCTTTATTACCTACCGCATCCGGGACTAAAGCAGTTTGGAAGGTCTGTTGAGCTTGATCCAAACGTAAATGCATGGCTGGATAATTCACCAAAGCGGCTTCGTGAATGTTCAAGTAAAAACCATTGGCCGACTTCATCATCAAAGGTGTTTGAACGACATTTTTGCCCATCAAAGCCGTCACCGCGATGTCCTTTTCTTTCGCCGCCGCCGCTATAGCATCAATTTCGCTTAGCTTCGATTTATTATATGTGTACTCGTTGGTCTCATAATCTCCCGGTATCCAAAAAGCGGTATGGTCGCCTGACATATTGAATTGGGTCAATTCCTGGTCCACAATGAAATGCTGGAGATTAGCTTGCACAGGAAAATGATAACGAAACCCAACGCCATCATCAAAAATTCGGAAGATTAAATCGACCGCAACACCACTGCTTAATGTATGAAGCACGAGTTCGTTGTATTGATTCGCTATTTCTTTGACTTCTCCCCAAATAGGCTTCCAACTATTGGAAACGGCAGATGAGTCGACGCCAAGCAGTGTAAATTTCTTTAATTCCAATGTCGGTTTTTTCAAAACAAAGCCTAG
Organism: Bacteroidota bacterium; assembly: GCA_041191865.1. GTDB lineage: Bacteria > Bacteroidota > Bacteroidia > Cytophagales > Spirosomataceae > Aquirufa. The sequence goes on along the minus strand of JBEEOB010000120.1, from coordinate 846 downwards.
CGTTGAAGCCGAAATTACATCCTTCCCTTTCAAGGAAACTTGATATGTCAAAGTCCCTTCGGGTGTTTTGAATGTAGTTAATACAACTGATTTTGTAGGAGATGACAGTTGCGCTATTTGTTGGGCAGCACTGGAAAATGTAACGATTGCCAGTAATAGGGAAAACAATTGCTTCAAAATTTTGTTCATTTAGGGTTAACAAAAATAGCCAATTCTTTCAATATGCCCAATTTTGAATGAGTTAAGCCAGTTTATCAGTTTACTTATAAATGAATGGCGTCAATCCGTTTTTTCGTAGATTTTATGACAATATCAAGAAACTTTTATAAATAGCGATTATCTTAGACGCTGCCGGGGTCTACGACCCCGGCAGCGTCAACACTCTTACTCCTATGCTTGAAAATTTAATACACTATTTTGACACAATCCCCAGCGCACATCGTGCGATCATTTTAGCAGGCGGAATCGCCTTTTTTTGGTTCATTGAAGGCGGCATTCCTTTGTTTCGTTTTGGGTATAACAAAGTAAAACACGCCGGCATCAATCTGTTTTTTACGCTTACCACCATCATTATTAATTTTGCTTTTGCTTTCATTATCGTGCAGGCAAGCGATTGGACGGTTCAAAACCAATTTGGTTTACTCCCTTTAACGGGACTAAGCGGTTGGGCCCAACTGATCGTAGGTTTATTGCTATTGGATTTAATTGGGGCTTATTTCATCCATTGGATCGAGCATAAAATCAAGGTATTGTGGAAGTTTCACATGGTCCACCATGCGGATACGATGGTGGATACGACGACGGCTAACCGCCATCATCCTGGCGAGAGTGTTTTTCGGGCGATTT
>JBEEOB010000119.1:0-19779 GCA_041191865.1 Bacteroidota bacterium | reverse complement strand
TTGCCGTTTATTTTTAAGCAAAAGGCTTTATGGCGGAAAAAATTATTATCCTCGACTTTGGTTCTCAAGTGACGCAATTAATTGCGCGTCGTATTCGTGAGGCACAAGTATATTGTGAAATTCATCCTTTTAATCACATTCCTGAAATCGATGATTCGGTGAAAGGGATTATTTTATCAGGAAGTCCTTGTTCCGTTCGTGAAGAAGATTCTCCTCGAGTTGATTTGAGTTTGTTTGGCAGCTTACCTATTTTAGGTATTTGTTATGGGGCTCAATTATTAGCACATCAAGGTGGAGGATCCGTTCAAAATTCAGGACATCGTGAATATGGCCGTGCGCATATGACAAGTGTGAAAGAGAGTCCTTTATTAAAAGGTTTATCTGCAACGGGTCAAGTTTGGATGTCACATGGCGATACCATCATGGAATTGCCTGCTGAATATGAGTTAATTGGTTCTACGGAAACCGTTCGCGTGGCAGCATTCGCGCACGTTTCAAAACCAATTTACGGAATTCAATTTCACCCGGAGGTAACACACTCCACCGAGGGAAGCATCTTAATTCAAAACTTTGTTTTGGGCATTTGTGGATGTGCACCAACGTGGACATCAGATTCGTTTGTAGATCGTACGGTGGCTGAATTGAAGGCCAAAATTGGATCAGACAAAGTGGTTTTAGGTTTGTCGGGAGGCGTTGATAGTTCCGTTGCTGCGGTGTTATTGCATCACGCGATCGGTAAGAATTTATATTGTATTTTCGTGGATAATGGTCTCTTGCGCAAGGATGAGTTTGAGCAAGTATTAGCTTCTTACCATACCTTGGGTCTAAATGTGAAGGGGGTAAATTCGAAGCAACGTTTTTACGATGCCTTGAAAGGATTATCTGACCCTGAATTAAAGCGTAAGGCCATCGGTAAGACCTTTATTGAGGTGTTCGATGAGGAGGCGCATTTGATTGAGGGCGTTTCTTGGTTAGGTCAAGGGACGATTTATCCTGATAAAATTGAGTCGGTTTCCTTAAAAGGGCCTAGTGCCACAATCAAGTCACATCACAATGTGGGTGGTTTGCCGGATTTCATGAAATTGAAGATCGTGGAACCATTGGATGCTTTATTCAAAGATGAAGTTCGTTTAGTCGGTAAAACCTTAGGAATTCCACAAGATATTTTAGGCCGGCACCCATTCCCAGGTCCGGGTTTAGGTATTCGTATTTTAGGTGATATCACGCCGGAAAAGGTGGATATTTTACAAAAAGTAGATGCTATTTTCATCAATGGATTGAAGTCGGAAGGCTTATACAATGAAGTTTGGCAAGCAGGCGCTATCTTACTACCTGTTCAATCTGTGGGTGTGATGGGCGATGAGCGTACGTATGAGCAGGTAGTTGCCTTGCGTGCGGTGACGAGTGTGGATGGTATGACGGCCGATTGGTGTCATTTGCCTTATCCGTTCTTGGGTCGCATATCCAATGAAATTATTAACCAGGTCAAAGGTGTTAATCGCGTGGTGTATGACATTTCGTCGAAACCACCGGCAACGATTGAGTGGGAATAAGATTTAAAGGCGCGATTTTCGCGCCTTTTTTGTTTGTTTTTTCTTTGGCAAACCTAACAGGATTGCCAAAGTTTGAGGCGTTTTTACGCCGATTCCTTCAGTTAAAGCTTTAGGAAATTTATTTTATTAACCCCCGGCTTTAGCCTTGGGGTTGGGCGCATTTCATGCGACGCTACAGTCTGCGAGTGTCATGACAGTATGTCTTTTGTTTAATCGCCGCATTTCATGCGTCTCAAACTTTGGCAAACCTATTAGGATTGCCAAAGAAACTAACGTTTAATTTCAGCCACCAAGCTCGCCAAAAACACCACCGTCTCCGTAGCCTTGTTCATGTCTTGAACAGAAACCCATTCTTGTTTGCTGTGAAAAGCGTGCTCGCCTGCAAAGATGTTCGGGCAGGGGAGACCCATGAAGGTCAAACGAGAGCCATCAGTTCCCCCGCGTATGGAGCGGGTTTCCGGATTTAATCCAGCCAAACGCATCGCCTCCATGGCTAAATCCATGCAATGCGGATGATGCTGAAGAACTTCATACATGTTTCGGTATTGTTCTTTTTGTTCAAAACGTGCAGATGAATTGGGGTAATTCGTTAAAACCTGATGGGTTATTTGTTTTAATTGTTCTCCATATTCGATGAGTTTGCGCGTATCAAAATCGCGAAGGATAAAATTGATTTGAGCTTCTTCGACACTCCCTGAAATATCCGTAGGATGAATAAATCCTTCTTTTCCCTCCGTCGTTTCTGGACTACAAGTTGCTCGGGGTAAGTTGGCCACGATTTCTGTGGCGATTTTTAAAGCACTCTCCATGCGACCTTTCGCAAAGCCCGGATGCTGCGATACCCCTTGGATATGGATATGAAAACCATCTGCCGAAAAAGTTTCATTTTCAAGATGTCCGCGTTTTTCACCGTCCAGCGTATAGCCAAATTGGGCATCGATCTTTTTTAGGTTGATGTTGTCTGCGCCTCGACCAACCTCCTCGTCCGGTGTAAACACGATGGTGATCGGGCCATGTGGAACCTCAGGACGTTGGGCCCAAAATGCCACCGCGTCCATGATTTCTGCTACACCCGCTTTGTTGTCTGCTCCCAATAAGGTCAAACCACTTGCGGTAATGATGTCATTTCCCATTTGTTCGGCTAAATCAGGATGTTCGGCTAATCGGATGATGACATGGGGGTCATCGGGTAAGATTAAATCTTGGCCTTGGTAATTTTTATGCACGATGGGTTTTACGTTTTCACCAGAACAGTCGGGTGAAGTATCCATGTGCGAACAGAAAAATATTCCAGGGACCTCATGGCTAACATTGCTAGGTAGAAATGCATATACATAGCCCAAATCATCTAATTCAGCATTGGATACGCCGAGCTCAATGAGTTCATTTACCAAAACCTTTCCTAAATTTTTTTGTTTGGAGGTAGTAGGGCAACTTGAAGATGTCGGATCGGATTGCGTATCAATTTGTACGTATTGAAGAAACCGCTCTTGAGCGCTAAATGCGTAGCTTTTGAATAATTCAGAGATAAGAGCCATAAAATCAATATTTTTTGAAATATGCGAAGAAAAAATTGTGTTAATTAAATTTATTTTAATTGGATTAATAAAGGTAATCAACCTTTCAAAATATCGTATTATCTTAGAGGCTTGAATTTATGATACAGTACTAAGCTGTTTCTAAATTGCTAGACCTTATACATTATATTTATTAAGATTATGTCTCAAAATGCAGTGATCAATGTGGATGGTAAGAGTTTCGAATTACCTACCTTAGAAGGTACAGAACACGAAAAAGCCATCGATATCGCCAAATTACGTGATTTGACAGGTTATATTACCTACGATCCGGGTTATAAAAATACAGGCGCAACGAAAAGTGCCATTACATTTTTAGATGGTGAAGAAGGAATCTTAAGACATTGCGGGTATAGCATTGAAGAGTTAGCCGACAAAGCTAGTTTTTTAGAAGTAGCCTATTTGTTATTGCATGGTGAATTGCCAACGCAAGCACAATTAGATGCTTTCGAAGCGGCTGTTCAAAAATATACGGTTGCCAATCAGGAATTGTTGAACATTGCACAAGTTATCCCGACGACAACGCATCCAATGAGCGAATTGTCTGCTTTAGTGGGCTTGATGGAAGGTCAATATTCAACGGATGAGAAAGAAGATAATATTTTACGTTTATTAGCGGCATTGCCGATTTTCGCTGCATGGAATTATAAGAAAAGTATTGGTGAAGGCATCGTTGCTCCAGACCAATCCTTGGATTATTGCTCAAACTTCTTGAAAATGATGTTTGCGAAACCAGGTGAAGCATATGAAGTCAATTCAATTGTTTCCAAAGCAATGAACAAGTTATTGATCTTGCACGCAGACCATGAGCAAAACTGCTCTACATCAACAGTACGTTTGATTGGTTCATCCCATGCAAGCTTGTTCTCAAGTATTTCTGGTGGAATTATGGCCTTGTTTGGTCCTTTACACGGAGGTGCAAATCAAGCGGTTATTGAGATGTTGGAAGAAATTAAGCAAGCAGGTGGCGACACAGCAAAGTTCATTGAAATGGCGAAGGATAAAAATTCGGGTTTCCGTTTAATGGGTTTTGGTCACCGTGTATATAAGAATTTCGATCCTCGTGCTCGTATCATCAAAAAAGCGGCTGACGATGTGTTGACTGCCTTAGGGGTACAAGATCCGATTTTAAAGATTGCGCAAGAATTAGAGGCAGCCGCTTTAAGTGACGAGTATTTCGTTGCGCGTAAGTTATATCCAAACGTAGATTTCTACTCGGGTATTATTTACCGCGCATTAGGTATCCCAACAAACATGTTTACGATCCTTTTCGCGATTGGTCGTCTTCCAGGTTGGATTGCTCAGCATCAAGAAATGATGACAAATAAGGAGCCAATTGGCCGTCCTCGTCAAATTTATGTAGGTGCTACGCCTCGTGCTTTTGTTGATATCAATAAGCGTTAATCCGCTTTAAGATTTGTTAAAAAGGCCCTCCGTTGTGAGGGCCTTTTTGTTTTATCGATATTAAGGGGCTAATTTTGCCAGCTATGAAGCAAATGAAACATGTCTTCCTGCTTTGCATATTGGCCTTGACAGCTCTTCAAGCGCAAACGCAGCAAGGTCTCGGAACGTTTTACCACGTACGTCATTGGGGAAGTAAAACAACATCGGGAGAACCTTATCATCCTTTTGTTTTTTCAGCGGCACATCGTAGCCTTCCATTGGGAACCTGGGTCGAAGTAGAATTCCCGAAAACGGGTAAAAAAACGATCGTTCGTATCAATGATCGTGGACCCTTTTTACGTGGTGGGGTCATTGATGTCTCCAAAGTAGCTGCTCAAGAATTGGGATTAGTGTCTTATGGCATTTCCAAGGTCAAGGTACGTCCGCTGAGTCAAGCGGAATTAACAGATTCATTACAGACTGTTTTATTGAAACGGGATTCCCTCGCAAAGGCAGAACATCCTACGCCGATTCGCAAAAAGTCGAGCAAAAAGAAGAAGAGTAAAAAGCGTAAAGCCAAAAAACGCAAGAAGCGTTAACGCATGATAATTTCAATCCGACGGTTTTGTTTTCGTTCCAAAACCGTCGGATTTTTGATTTTTGGCTGGGTATTCCCAAATCCAATCGTTTTGATACGATCCGACTGAATATGATTTTGAATTAAGAAAAGTTTGATACTCAAGGCTCTTTTCTCTGATAGCATTAGGTTCTTATCAGCTCCGCCAACCTCATCTGTATGTCCTTGTATTTCGACTTGTTTAGCGGGATTTTGCTGTAAATAGCTTGCCAGTTGGCGTAAACTCGCAGGAATGGAATCTAATTGCCAAACATTGGTTTCGAATTCGATGTCATCAAATTTGATTTGTTCAAATTCAAGGATTTGTTTGGGATCTTCAAATGTGGAATCTGGAATATACATGCGAACGATGCCTAAATCCTGTTGTGGTTTATTCAGTCTACGCGAAATATAATAGTAAGCTGCTTGTTCACTTGGTGTAATTCCAGCGTCATGGTAATCTGTATTAATTTTTGTAATTGCTTTTGCCTTTTGTTGCGCAACTGGGTAGTTGATTTGGTAAAAGTCTAAACCGCCTAAACCTCCTTTTTTGTTGCTCGAAAAGATGAAGCGTTGTTTGCTGGCCATCAAATAGGGCCCCTGTTCATCTTCTGGACTGTTAATGCTTGCACCTAAGTTGACAGGAAATTTCCATTGCCCCATTTCATCTTTTTCTGAAAGCCAAAGGTCTCTTTTTCCAAAACCTCCGGGTCTATCTGATGCAAAAAACAGTTGGGTGCCGTCCTTACTTAAATGCGGTTGGCCCTCCCAATCGTGGCTATTTACTCGGAATCCAAGGTTTTTGGGCTTCGTCCATGACCCATCAATCCAATGGGTTTCATATAAGTCGCAACCGCCAAAAGAATTGGGATATTCGCAGCCCGAAAAGATCATGTGTAATCCATCCGCCGAAAATGTGGGTGTCCCTTCGTTGTTCTCTTGATTTAATTCCGTGATGGGCAGGGGAGTCTCAAAATGTCCATCTTTCCAGTTGGCATAATAGATTTCCTCATCCGAATTTATTTCCTTTCGAACTGTGAAATACAATTTTTGTTGGTTCGGTAAGAATTGCGGAAAGTATTGTGTCCGATAGGCATTGATGATTGGGTCAGCCATTGCCACCGTTGTCGAATCGTTAGGCTCAAATAATGTCAAGAAGGGAATGAGCCAGGCCAACATACCTTATGGGATTTGTAAGAACTTATGGGTTTGAACCGAAATTTGCCAAATTGGATTGGCTTTTACAAATTCTACAATCAATGGATTCATGCTTGCTTGCTTCGACCATTCGGGTTGCATGTATAAATGGGCATTCGAATTGATTTTGTTTGCCCAATCTTGTGCCCAAGCTACATCTGAGGAGTGGAAAATAACCACTTTTAATTCGTGTACAAAGGGAAGAATTGCGGGATTAGGCTCTTTGAATTTCTTGGGTGAAAAACAAATCCAATCCCATGAGCCTGTGAAAGTCTCGCATACGCCAGAGGTTTCAATATGCGTTCGAAAGCCTGCGGCTTGAAAAGCTTCTGTTAATGGACCTAAATCATGCATCAAGGGTTCTCCTCCTGTAATAACGACCAATCTGCCCGGACAGGCTAATGCTTCGTTTACTAAGGTTTCAACTGATTTAAGCGGATGGGTATCTATGGGCCATGATTCTTTGACATCGCACCAGTGGCATCCCACATCACAACCGCCTAAACGAATGAAATAGGCAGCATGGCCTTGATATTTTCCTTCGCCCTGAATCGTGTAAAAAGATTCCATGACGGGGTATTCAAAATCACCTCTTTTTAAAACCGATTTTATATCTTTGGTGTTTAATTGCATGTTGGCCTAAATTCAATGTAAAAATACGGGTTGATTTGTAATTTAACTAATTAGGATTCGTTCTAATTGATGAATGAATTCTTTTTGAAGTTACATGGTACATAGAGATTTTTCCAGAACCTTTTTATTGCTTAGCCTAGGCTGTGTTTTTTGCCTAAGTTTAGTTGGATGCTGGTCGGCACGATGTCCGCGTGCCACATGTCATGTGCGTGTAGAACATCGTCATGGGGAAAATTATTACCGTCCTCACGAAGCATTTTCATGGATGTGGACGCCGCGCTACAAACATGTTCGTACCGTTTCCTATGCTGAATTAGCAAAAAAGGATTCAAAGCCAAAGCGATTATTGAATCAAATATTTAAGCCTAGTCCCAAAGTTTCAGCCCAAAAGCCTAGATAAGATGCCGAAAATTCATGTGGCCGCCGGAGTATTAAATCAAACCCCTTTGGATTGGGAAGGGAACTTTCAGCGTATTGTTGATGCCATTCATGTTACACAAGCGGCTGGCGCAAATTTAATTTGTTTCCCTGAAATGTGCTTGACGGGCTATGGTTGTGAAGATCAATTCTTTTCACCGTTTACACAGGAAAAAGCACAGGAATATGTGCACAAATTACTCGATTATTCGAAGGATTTAGTTTTGTTAGTGGGTTTACCGCTATCATTTGAATCCAATTTATATAATGTTGTAGCAGTTCTCTATCAAGAGAAAATACAGGCCTACATTCCGAAACAATTTTTGGCCAACGAAGGGTTGCATTACGAGGCCCGCTGGTTCAGTGCTTGGCCCGCAGGAAATAGAACAGCTATTCAGGGTATTCCTTTAGGCGATTATCGGCTGGGTTTAGGGAATATTAGTTTGGGTATTGAGATTTGCCAAGACGCTTGGGAAGGAGCGAAGCGACCCGCCCATGCCTTAGCAAAGCGCGGTGTTTCATTGATTTGTAACCCGACTGCCTCGCATTTTTCATTTGGGAAGTCAAACGTTCGTAAACAACTGGCCATAGAGGGCGCCGAGATTATTCAAGGGGCTTATGTATTTGCCAACTTACTCGGCAATGAATCCGGTCGAACCATCTTCGATGGTGATGCCTACATTGCTCAAACGGGAAAAATAGTGGCGCAAACGAAGCGTTTTTCTTTTCAGGATTCGCAGGTAATTACCGCCGTGATCGACGTTCAGTCATATGATACCCCAGCGGATGATTTAATTCAGATGGGGGAATTGACGAGAAAATCTTCACATACGATTGTTCCTGAAATTTCATCCTGGGAATCCTCTCCTTACATCAAAGAAGAAGAATTTGCTCGTTCCATTGCCTTGGGTTTATGGGATTATTTGCGAAAATCGTTCTCCTATGGATATGTAATTTCCCTATCAGGTGGAGCAGATTCTTCTGCGATTGCTTCTTTATGTGCTGCTGCGGTACATTTGGCCGTTGAAGAATTGGGTTGGGCCGCTGTTCAAAAACGCTTGGCCTATATTCCTTGGATCAATTCCTGTGAAAACGAAGCGGATTTATTGCAGCATTTGATGACGACGATTTACCAAGGAACCGTTAACTCATCAGCGGATACGCGGATTTCGGCTTCAACTTTGGCCGCAAGTATAGGTAGTGCACACCATGAAATTGAAATAGATGCCTTGGTACAAGGTTATCGAAGTCTAATTGAGTCAACAATTAATCGCCCTTTAACTTGGGCACAGGATGATATCACCTTGCAAAACGTACAGGCGCGTGTACGGGCCCCGAGTGTCTGGATGTTGGCCAATATAAAAAATGCTTTATTGTTAGCAACTTCAAACCGTTCTGAAGCTTCCGTGGGTTATGCGACGATGGATGGCGATACGTCGGGGTCTATTTCTCCGATTGCCGGTATTGACAAAGCGTATTTGCGTTCCTGGTTGCATTGGATGGAAAAGAAAGGATTGGGAGGACAATGGTGCGTGGCGGGATTGGCGAATGTCAATCAATTAGAGCCGAGTGCAGAGTTACGACCCTTGGATACCAAGCAGGTGGATGAAGAGGATTTGATGCCTTATCCAATATTAAATGCTTTGGAGCGTTGGTCTTTTTATGAACACCAAAGCCCAGCATCCTGTTACAATTCGTTGAAAAACGTGTATGGGTCTACTTATACGGATGTGCAGTTGAATGGATTTATCCATCGCTTCTTTCGTTTATGGGCTCGAAACCAATGGAAACGAGAGCGTTACGCTCCAGGTTTCCATGTTGATGATTACAGTTTAGATCCTAAATCGTGGCTGCGATTCCCGATTTTATCAGCGGGATTAGAAAAAGATTTACCACAATAAATTATATGAATTTAGTCGTTGACATTGGTAACACAGACATTGTCTGTGGTTTTTATACTTCAGAGGGCTGGCAAGTTCACCTGCGAACTCCTACACATCAGCCTTGGACGGCGATTCGTTTGGAACATTGGATACAAAAAGAATTAGCTGAAAAGGGATTTGAAGCGGTGAAAGTGGATTCCGTTTTGATAAGTTCTGTGGTTCCGCCTGTGTTGATTCAAATCCAAAAAGGCTTAGAGCATTGGGCTGGATTTCCTGTTAAAATTATGGGCCCGGATTTATATAAATCTTTGCCTATTGAAGTGGTGAGTCCGGATGAGATTGGCGCCGACTTGGTTGCTAATTCCGTTTATGCGCATCATCATTATGATACGGAGGTGTTGATTGTGGATTTTGGTACAGCATTAACCTTTACGTTGGTTGATCAAGCGGGTAAAATGCAAGGTGTATCCATTGCCCCAGGATTGAAAACAGCTGTAAAATCTCTGTTTTCTCAAACAGCGCAATTGCCTGAAGTGCCTTTGGAAATGCCCGCTTCAGCTTTAGGATTTGATACGGTTTCAGCCATTCAATCGGGTATTTTGTGGGGCTATGTGGGTATGGTGAAGGAGATGATTGCGCGGGTGAAATCCGAGCGTAAAGTAGAAGTTAAGGTGATTGCGACCGGTGGACTCTCGTCTATTTTGACGCCATTGGAGCAATATTTTGATGAAGTGAACAAATTGATTACGTTAGAAGGCTTGCGGATTATTGCGCAATTATAAGATGAAAACACCGAAAGAATTAGGCTTTTATTTTCCTGCAGAATGGGATACGCATGCATCCACGTGGATTACGTTTCCGCATAATGACCATTCATGGCAAGGGGATAAGTTGGCGGACATGTATCCCGAATATTTCGCCTTCATTAAGGCTATTTCGCTTGGGGAAATTGTCAACATTCAAGTGAATGATGATGCATTGGCCGCTTTTATTAAATCGCAGTTTGCCGTTTATGGAATTGATGAAACGCAAATTCGTTTGCACATTCAGCCAACCAATGATGCTTGGTGTCGGGATCACGGTCCAGCTATTCTGGTTAATCAAACTTCAAATGACCGCTTAATCGTTGATTGGGGTTACAACGCCTGGGGTGGGAAGTATCCACCCTTTGACTCAGATAACGAATCACCATCGCGTGTTGCTTCAATATTAGGCTTACAAAAGGTTAGTCCAGGAATTATCATGGAAGGCGGTTCTGTTGATTTTAATGGGGCTGGAACGGTTTTGACAAGTCGTTCATGTCTATTAAATCAGAATCGAAATCCAAATTTAAGCCAAGCGCAAATCGAACAATATTTATGTGATTATTACGGCGTGGAGCAAGTATTGTGGGTTTCGGATGGGATTGTAGGCGATGATACAGATGGTCACATTGATGATACGGTTCGTTTTGTCAATGAAGATACCGTAATCGCCATGGTTGAACCAAATGAGCAAGATGAAAATCATGCAGTGTTAGCCCAAAACCTACGCGAGCTGAAAGCGATGCGCTTACTCAACGGTAAGGCATTGAATATTATGGAAATTCCGATGCCGGCAGCTGTCGTGATTGATGAATTCCGCGCGCCGGGTTCGTATGCGAACTTCTATATTTGCAATGCGGGCGTGCTCGTTCCGACGTTTGATTGTCCGCAGGATGTTTTTGCCTTGGAAACGCTCGCACAATTTTTTCCGGATCGTCCCGTTATTGGACTTTCGGCGAAGAAAATTATTTGGGGGCAGGGAAGTTTTCACTGTTTGACCCAACAAGAGCCGGCAGCCAAAAATGCATAAATTCCTTTATTTTCTTGTATTGCTTAGCATGTTGGCTTGTCGGAGAACGAACATGTCACCTACCGTGCCTTCGCAGGCTATAGTCAAATCCGTGGAAAGCCCTCGGCAAGTTCAAGTGCAGTTGGCCTCCATAACAGCCTTTGATATTCAAGAAAATTTGAATTTGAAGGATGAGATTTGGCTTGAATACAATGTAGTTGCCATTAAAGAAGGCAAAATTCTTCGTATGGAGTCTGCTTCTCGTTATTTAGGGGGAATTCAACAAGGGGGTAAAATGGCTTTGGATTCGATTCCTGCTATACGGATTCTCTTAAATCCTGGCGAACAATTGGGCGTTCAGGTTTCATTATGGGAGTTGGATGATTATTCGAAAGACCAACATTTGTTAAAACAAGTGAATCAATGGGGAGGTATGTTGCAGATTCCCCTGATGCTCGTAGAATGGAGTTCTGTCAGCAATCCCGTTTCTTGGTTTTTATGGGGTGCTCGTCTGGGAAGTATCGGTTTGGATTATTGGTCGAAGCAAGATGGTCGGGACTTAATCGGGGTGTCTGAATTGCAGTGGGATTGGTCAGAGATAAAGAAAGGAAAATTAACTCGATATAAACGAGGAAATTGGAAAGGTGGTCGGGCAGGTTTAAATGCGTATCAGTATGGCTACGCTTACCGGATCCATGTAAATGAATAGAGATTTAGGCCGGTAAATTGCAGGTTTTTGTGTAATTTTGTCGACTTATGTGTAATCACGTTAGAAAATGAATTTTAAGTTTCCCTTTAAATGCTTGCTTGGTTTATGTTGTCTGTTGCCACTATCCTTGTGGGCACAGCAAGATGCGCCTATCCAATTGGGAAATAAAAAGATTTCTGCCGCGCTATTCGAGAAGGATTATCGACGTTTATTGGAAAGCGATAGTATTAAGGCGGACAATAAGCAGAAGTTTTTATCGGATTACATCGATTATCAACTTAAAATTTTAGCGGCAGAAGACGCTAAAATACCGCAATCGCCCGCATTTCAAGATGAATACCAAAGCTTCCGAAAAGAGCTTGCTAGTCCTTATTTGATTGATGGAGAGAAGTCGGAGGCTTTAGTTAAAGAAGCCTATCAGCGTTTGAAATTCGAAAAGCAGGTGGGACATATATTGGTCAAATTGCCCCAAAATCCCACCATCGCCGATACATTAATTGCTTATCAGAAAATTGACAATATTCGTAAACGCGTATTGGCTGGGGAGGTTTTTGAAGAGTTGGCCAAGAAGTTTTCCGAAGATGATTTATCGGCCTCGAAAGGTGGAAATATTGGTTTTGTGACGAGCTTACAGACGCAATATGCCTTTGAAAATGCTGTGTATTCCCTTGAAAAAGGGGGTATTTCAGGAATCGTACGAACGACAGCTGGCTATCATTTAATCAAGATTTTAGATGTTCGCCCCAATCAAGGAAAGATTCGATTAGCGCACATTTTAGTTTCTGTGCCTGTGAATGCGGCAACCAACCTGCAAGTGGATGCAAAAAATCGTATCGATCAAGTTCAAAAATACCTCGAAAAAGGGGATGAGTCTTTCGAACTAATCTGTAAGAATTATTCTGAAGATCCTTATTCGAAAGGTCGTGGTGGGGAATTGCGCCGCTGGTATTACTCTTCGGATTTGACAGAGGAGTTACAAAACAAGCTTTTCACGATACAACGTTTGGGAGATTATACAGAACCGATTCGGACAAATTTGGGATGGCAGATATTTAAGTTATTGGATAAAAAGCCATTATTGAGTTACGATGAAATGGCCGAATATCTGCGCCAAAAAGTGGTAACAGATCCTGAACGCAGTGCCTTAATTCGTTCTTCCTTCATGAAGCGTGTAAAGTCTGAAAATAAGGTTGTGGTGCTAGAGGCTGCTGAGAAGATTGCCTTGGAGCGATTTGCACAGGATCGGATTGGAGATGAGTATTATTTGAAAATGCCTTTGTTGCAAGTATCTGAAAAGACCTGGACGATTCAGGATTTTTATCAGTTTATTGTTGCCCAACAAAAGAAGAAATTAAAGGCCTTGGGTTATCTGCCGAGCATTTCGGAACGAACTTGGTTGGAAGAATTTGTTGATATCCATACCTTAGAAGAAGAAGAGAAGAATTTAGAAACGAAGTATCCTGCTTTCAAAGAGCAGATGCAGGAGTTTTTTGAGGGTAATTTGTACAGTAAAATTATTGATCAAGAGATCTTTGAGAAGTCATTGGATAGTTTGCGCCAACAAGCTTATTTTCAATCACATGCAGCTCAATTTACAATGCCAGCGCGTGCGAAGGCGAAGATTATAGATGCAGATACCCCAAAGACTTTGTCTGACGCATTGGAATTAGTCGGAAAATCCCCTTATCCAATGAATAAGCGCTTACCTGATATTGGATTTGCATTGGGGCAATCGAATATGTTGGAAGGATCTAACAAGATCGCGCAAGAATTATTTATTCTGATGGCGAAAAATCGGGATTATGTGATTGAGTTAGCTGGCTATCATGATGCTAGTGAGGCGGATACCTTGGCAGAGGCACGTGTCAATTATTTGGTCAAGTATTTAGTCAAAAAAGGAATTAGTCCGACTCGTATCATCGAGAAAGTGGAAGGGACTTTAAAACCTGTTTCCAAGACGGATAAGTCAAAAAATGCGCGCGTCGCGATCAAGTTTTATTCACAATCGATGGAAGATGTGGTTAAGCGCTTTAATGCGATTAAACCTCAAAGTTTAGTGGCAGAGGAAGGCTTTTTTGTAAAGGGCCAAAACTCCTTATTGGATGGAATTACATGGGAAGTGGGGAAACAAACGAAGGAATTGGGTGGGCGCTATATTTATATCGAAATAAGTCAAATTGAGCCTGAGCGTTTGAAGCGCTTTGATGAGTCGCGGAGTTCGATTATTCGCGAATTACAAGCACAATTAGAAAAGGATTGGTTAACGAATTTGAAGCAACGCTTCCCTGTGCTTATACAGCAGGAGGAGTTGAATCGCATTATGCAATAGAAAAATGAAATATATGAAATTGAGAGGGTTTTTGTTGGGATTTGTCATGCTGTGTGTAGGAGTAAATGCACAAGCGCAAGAGGCGGATAAAGGTACATTGATTGATAAAATCATTGCCAAAGTTGACAATCATTTTATTCTAAAGTCGGAGGTAGAGCAGCAATACAGCCAGTATTTGACCAGTGGCCAGGCAAACACGCCGAATCGTTGTCAGATTTTGGAAGGTTTGGTTGTGAACAAATTGATGTTAGCTAAAGCTGAAATCGATTCGGTGATTGTTGATGATAAGCGTATTGATGGAGAATTAACGTCACGCATGGACCAAATGGAGGCTCAATATGGTTCTGCGAAAAACATCGTCGAGGCATATGGTAAGTCGATTGTCAACTTGAAGGAAGATTTGCGTTTATCCCTGAAAGAGCAATTAACAGGGCGTAAAATGCAGGAAAAAATCACAAGCGATGTCAAAATCACGCCCAAGGAAGTAGCTGCATTCTTTGCACGTATACCGACAGATTCATTGCCTTATTTACCTTCCGAGGTGGAAGTAGGTCATATCGTACGATTGGCTCAGCCAAACAAGACGCAAAAAGCGGAGTTGGTTGGTCGTTTGATGGATTACCGCCGTCGGATAGAAAAAGGCGAATCATTCGAGGAACTAGCTAAGTTGTATTCGGAGGATTTAGGGAGTGGAAAGCGTGGAGGAGATTTAGGGTTTTCCAAACGTGGACAAATGGTGGCACCATTTGAAGCCGCTGCATTGAAACTAAAGCCGAATCAGTTATCCGATGTGGTTGAATCGGAATTTGGATATCACTTGATTCAGTTATTGGCCGTTCGTGGTCAGGAATATCATGCACGTCATATTTTGATTCGTCCGGATTATCAAAAGTTAGATTTGACTGAACCTACACATTTTTTGGATAGTTTGCGAATCATCATTCAACGGGACTCGTTGACCTTTGATAAAGCGGCTCGTGCACATTCTGAAGATAAGTTGACGCAAGATGCTGGAGGTTTAATGTTGGATATGGCTTCACGCTCCACGCGCTTGCCATTTGATGGTACAATGGAACCTGGCTTGTACTTTTCATTGGATTCGATGAAGGTAGGTACTATCTCAACTCCAATTCCATACCGAACAGATGATGGTCGTTCTGCCGTACGTATTTTGTATTACAAGGCTAAATACGCACCTCATTATGCAAACTTGAAGGATGATTATCAAAAGATTGCCAACATCGCCTTAACGCGTAAGAAAAACGACGCGATTGAAGAGTGGTTTCTGAAAGCCAAAGAAGATGTGTTTATCTTCATTGATGATGAATACAAAGGATGTAATGTATTGAGTGGAGGGGTGATTGATAATTAGGTATTAGTGAAGAATTAAGAGTTAAGAGTGAAGAGATGTTATTTAATGTAATATTGAGGGCGCAATTCGCGCCCTTTTTTATGGGCGATTAACGTAAATTGATTCTAAATTTTATGTATAATATTGCGCTAATATTATCGATAGGATTTTATTTTTTTTGAATGGAATATAAACAAAATGAGCCCGGAATATTTCCGAGCTCAAAATAATCGACCAATACAATTAGGCGTTCAGCCAATACCTCTTACCTCTTAATTCTTCACTTTTCACTCTTCACTCTTCACCCTTAACTCTTCACTCTTCACTCTTCACCATTAACTCTTCACCCTTAACTCTTCACTCTTCACTCTTCACTCTTCACTCTTCACCCTTAACTCTTAACTCTTCACTCTTAATTCTTACCTCATTTAAACCGCCACTGGTGCCTTAATTCCTGGATAAGGATCATATCCCTCCAAAGTAAAGTCTTCGAATTGGAAATCTAAAATATCTTTCACATTTGGGTTGATTTTCATCGTGGGTAATGCGCGTGGAGTTCTTGATAGTTGTAATTCAACTTGCTCCATATGATTACTGTAAAGGTGTGTATCTCCACCTGTCCAAACAAAATCACCAAGTCCTAAATCACATACTTGCGCAATCATCATGGTCAACAAAGCATAAGATGCAATGTTGAAGGGAACTCCTAAAAATACATCAGCAGATCGTTGGTATAATTGACAAGATAATTTACCCTCCGCCACATAGAACTGAAAAAATGCATGACAGGGCATTAATGCCATTTTGGGTAGATCTGCTACGTTCCAAGCACTCACAATGATACGACGAGAATCTGGGTTCGTTTTAAGTGTATGTACGGCTTCTTTGATTTGATCGATCACAATGCCGTTTGCACCTTCCCAACTTCTCCATTGTTTTCCATATACGGGACCTAGGTCGCCATTTGAATCCGCCCATTCGTTCCAAATACTCACGTTGTTATCCGTCAGGTATTGAATATTGGTTTCCCCTTTTAAGAACCACAAGAGTTCATAAATGATGGATTTTAGGTGTGTTTTTTTGGTTGTAACTAATGGGAAGCCTTCTGCTAGGTTGAAGCGCATTTGGTAGCCAAAAACACTGGTTGTGCCCGTGCCGGTACGGTCGGATTTAAAGGTGCCGTTTTCTTTGATATGCGTTAATAAATCTAAATATGCTTGCATGTTAGGCTTCGAAGGTTTCCCCGTTTAATAATAATGAATGCGTGATAGTCGCGCTTGGTTCTAATTGTGCTGTTGCTGAACAGTATTTGTCCATCGACATTTGGATCGCTTTTAGCGCTTTATTTCCGTCGATTTGACCTGTTAATTCAAACTGGATATTGATTTGTCGGAAAGGCGTCTTCTCAGTACCTTCAATTTTCTCCCGATCGCCTTGAACTCGGATTTGAAAATCTTCCACCACTTGGCGCTGCTTTTTAAGAATTAGAATCACATCTATGGCTGTACATCCGCCTAAACCCATGAGCAGCAATTCCATAGGTCTAGCGCCGGCATTATGCCCGCCAATTCCCTCCGCAGCATCAATATGCACAGGAATAGGAGAGGAGCCTTTGGCTTCAAAGTGAAAATCTTGATCTAATCGGTTTAATATGACTTCCATGTTATTTTAATTCAGTGGATTTAATTGCTTTTGTCCATAAAACGTCCCCTTTGACATTGAACAAAGTAATGTTGAGTGTACGATCTTTTAAAGGACCCGAAACCTCTATTTTAGAAAAAGCTCTTTCAGTAAGTAAAGTGCCCTCTACAAGTGTCTCGTTATAATCTTGCTTGAAGGCGTCCGATTTCCCAGCGGTCATGGGAGAAACGGTTAAATCATACAATGGATAAGTCCCAGGGCGATTTAGTTTATTCAAGTCGGAAATGTGGCGATCACCTGTTAAAAATAAGACACCTGGTATGTTTCTGTTTTTAAGCTCTTTCAAAAAATAAGTGCGTTCTACCTCATAATTCGCCATGTTTTCTAGAATTTTGGCTGGGCTTACGACTTGACCTCCATTGACAATAAACTTAAAACTTGCCTTAGAGCTACTTAATGCATCCAATAACCAAGTTAACTGTTTTTGTCCCCAATAGTCCTTGTTGGGGTCATTGATTTCATTAGGTGCTCGAAACCAACGGTCATCCATCAAGAAAAACTCAACATCCGCCCATTGGAATTTACCTGTTATTCCTTCATTAGGAAATATGTAATTTGGATTCCCCCAATACATTTTAAACATCTCCAAGGAAGTATATTTCAAAGGGAATGAACGGTCAGAATCATTTGGGCCAAAATCATGGTCATCCCAAATGGCGTAGTGGTGGACATTGGCCAACAAAGGCTGCATCGCCTTAGCACTCCGTGTGTGATTATTGCGGTGAATCATCCCCGTGCGGGTATAATCCGGTTCACGGTAGTAAAAATTGTCTCCTCCCCACAACATAAAATCAGGTTTCTTTGCGTGCATGGCGGCATAAACTTCATCTGCTCCACCGTATGGCCTACCGGGACGATCCGTCTCCGTTTCATTCACATAATTACATGTCCCAAAAATAAATGAGAAGGCCGGAGGGTCTTTTCTCCACTGCCAAAGTTCCTGCGTTTGAAATTCCAAAGGATAGTCAAAGAACATTTTCTTTCCATCAATGACTACTTCATATTCGTATTTTTTACCCATGCTAACCTCGTCAGCAATGATGCGTGCAATGTATGCTTGGGCTTTTTCTGTTTTTAACGGATCCGTTTTATGGACCATTTTATTATCCCCTTTTTCCCAGTATCGTATACTCACCTGTGCCGCTTTTTCGGTTTGAACCCAGATCAGTACTTCCTTCATGTCGGAATAGCCCAACATAGGTCCGCTTTTAATTTGTGCTGAAACGAAGAGCGGTGCAAGCAGGAATAAGGCAATAATTATGCTTTTCATGTTTGTTTGATTAGTATCTTTGTGGCTTATAAATTTCCCTATGGCATATTATTCAATTCAGAACATTCCCTTAACCGATTTAGCCAAAGAATTTGGTACTCCACTTTATGTATACGATGCCGACAAAATTAGGGAAAAAATCTCGCTTTTGAGAGCTGCGTTCGAAGGAATTGATTTGACGATAAAATACGCCGTTAAAGCCAATACGAATTTATCCATCTTGCGCTTGATGCGTGCGAATGGTGTTGATATGGATGTTGTTTCTCCGCAGGAATTGGATATGGGCCTGATTGCAGGGTATGATGGTGGGAATATTACGTTTACACCTTCGGGAGTGCATTTTTCAGAAATTGAATATGCGGTTTCGAAAGGGGCGATTGTCAACTTAGACAATTTATCTGTTCTAGAGAAATTTGGTCAGACCTATGGTTCAACACAGCCATGTTTGATTCGCATTAAGCCACATGTTTTTGGAGGTGGAAATGAGAAGATTATGACGGCACATCCGGAATCAAAATTTGGGATTTCGATTCACCAAAAGGCTGAAATTTTAGCGATTGTCGAAAAATATCATATCAATGTCATTGGTTTACATCAACATACAGGCTCTGATATAAAAGACGGAAAAACCTTTGAACAAGCAGCCTCGGCGCTTTTCGATTTTGCCTATGATTTCAAGGATTTACAAATCATTGATTTAGGCGGAGGGTTTAAAGTTCCTTATTCGCCGGAAGATCCGGGTGTAAATATGAAGGAAGTTGGTCAAATCATGAGCGATGCTTTTCGTGCTTTTTGCCAAAAATATGGTCGGGAGTTACGCCTTTGGGTAGAACCCGGCAAGTTTTTAGTCAGTGAATCCGGGACTTTCTTAGCCGAAACGAATGTGGTAAAACATGATCCGGTGAAAACATTTGTGGGAATTAATTCGGGTTTGAATCACCTAATTCGCCCGATGATGTATGGGTCATACCATTACATTTTCAATGCGTCGAATCAAGATACGTCGAAGCAAGCCGACTACCGGGTAACCGGATATATCTGCGAAACGGATACATTTTCGTTTGACTTTCAAGGCAATCAAAATGAACGATTATTGAACGAAGTCAAAGAAGGGGATATCATCGCCATGGCGAATGCTGGTGCTTATGGGTTTACCATGGCTTCCCATTACAATTCCCGTTTTTTACCCGCTGAGGTTTTAGTGGATGGAGGAGTTGCACGCGTGATTCGCCAACGAGAGACGCTGGAGGATTTGTTGAGAGGACAGGAGTTATAAAAACTAAGAGTTGAGAACTAAGAGCTAAGAGTTAAGCATGTAGAGCCGCGATACTTCGCGGCTTTTTTATTT
>JBEEOB010000118.1:0-11742 GCA_041191865.1 Bacteroidota bacterium | reverse complement strand
GAGATTTCAGCCATGATCGGCTCATTATCTGCATCGATCACCATGAAATCTAAGGCAGGTAATAAGGCTGAATTCACGCCCTCTTCTTGTAAATAGGCCTCGAAAATTTGAGTAGAAAGTAATTCACCCAAAGCGACCATTTCCTTTTCTTGTTTGACTGTGTAAGGAGCCGTTTCAATTAAGCTATCGATGAACGTAAATTCTTTTTCAACAATTGCTTGACCTTTCGCCAAGCCGGCTGGTGTTTGATAAAGTTCCGTTAGAAATGCATCGTAATGTGCGCGTAAATCAGAAGCTTTGGCTTTGGCCTCCGCTTGATTTCGTGCGATTAAGGATTCCGAGATAGATAACAATGCATTCGTGCTACCTGACAATGCCGATAAAACAACGATTTTAGGTTTCCCGTCCTCCGTAATGAGTTGACGAATCGATCGCATTCTTTCGGGTTTTCCTACGGATGTGCCGCCAAATTTCCAAACTTGCATAATAGTATATCTTAATTAATTGCTAACATTTTAATGGCTGTAATTGCAGCCTCATCTCCTTTGTTGCCATGTTTTCCACCTGCACGATCCATGGCTTGTTCTTGGTTATTGGGAGTTAATACTCCAAAAATTACAGGTTTGTTGTATTTCAGACTAACATTTGTGATTCCATCAGCAACGGCTTGGCAAATAAAATCAAAGTGACGTGTTTCCCCTTGGATGACACAACCTAGGCATATGACCGCGTCGATGTCTGCCTTTTCAGCCATTTTTTGTGCGCCTAAACTTAATTCAAAGCTACCAGGAACCTGCACACTGATGATGTTGGCTTCCTGTACGCCGTACTTCAAAAGGGTGTCAAAGGCTCCTGCGTACAGGGCACCCGTTACTTCGGTGTTCCATTCTGCGACCACAATAGCGAAACGCTTTTGAGCGACATCAGGTAAGTTGGCCGTACTAAATTCACTTAAGTTTTTTAAGGCAGATGACATGGCAATGGGGCTAAAACAAGAGGGGATAAAAGCTGATGCTCTTATCCCCTCTTGACAATTTCGTAAACTATATTATTCAGAGATAGAGCTTTCTAAAAGCGCCTTGTATTTCTTTGCTGGAATTGCTTCTGCAGCTTCTGGATATTTTTCCGTGATCGCTGTATAAGTATCCAAAGCCTCTTTCGTTTGTTTATTTGCTTCGTATGCGTTTGCAAGTTTCAACAAATAGCCAGGAGAAAAGAATTTGTTCGATTTATAATCTGCCGCCTTCGTGTAATATTCGATTGCTTCAGGATATGATTTCTTTTCCGAATATGCATCGCCAATTAACGAATATGCACGAGCTTGAACCAATAAATCGCCGCTGCTGAAATTTTTCAATTTCTCAATAGCGTTATCGTATTTGCCTTGTTTCAACAACGTAATACCTAAATACAAATCGGCTAAGTTTTGTGTGTTTCCACCAAATTCATCCGAAACTTTTGCTAAATCTTTCGACGCAGCTGCTAAAGAATCCGATTCAAATGCGTAGACGGCTTTGTATAATTTCTTTTCACCTTCAGCATCTTGCGTGTTTTGGTACCATTGGAAACCAAAGTAGCCTACGATGATTGCTACCGCAACGACTGCAGCACCTACGATTGCCGATTTATTTTGATCGAAAAATCCAGTGACTTTTTCTAATTCATGTTGAAGCGCCTCTGGGCTTTCAATGATTTCAATGGATTCGTTAACGTCTTTCTTCTTTGCCATAAAATTATAATGCTATATTGCTCAAGCTGGTTTATGTTACTAGCCAAAGGACTGCAAAATTATAAAATCTCTTCTATTTTTATCAATTTTAAATGAATCTTTTGCGTTTTATTTTAGATTTTGTTGAGTAAATTGAGGTAAATCGTACTTTATCCTTTGTAAACCTAGTAAACGGATGGCCTTTAATCGAGCAGACCAAATAAAGAAATTGAATGAGCCATTTGATTTATGTGTCATTGGTGGGGGGGCGACGGGGGCTGGGGTCGCTTTGGATGCAACGCTTCGTGGCTATCGGGTTTTACTTATCGAAAAAGGTGATTTTGCCTCTCAGACATCATCCAAGTCGACCAAATTAGTTCACGGCGGTGTTCGATATTTGGAGCAAGCTGTTAAAAAATTAGATTGGCAACAATTTAAGATGGTATACAAGGCCTTGCATGAACGGAAAATTTTATTGCAAAATGCACCCTATTTGGCTCATCCTTTGGCTTTATTGACCCCTTGTTACACTTGGTTTGATCGCATTTATTACCGCATTGGTATGTGGATGTACGATCGTATCGCGGGGCATACGAATTTAGAACCAAGTCGTGGACTGGGCCCCAAGCAAATGCGGGAACTCAGTCCAGCGCTTTCCTTGAAACATGTGCGTGGGGGTGTTTTGTATTATGATGGCCAACTGAATGACGCACGGTATGCGCTAGCAATTTTACAATCAGCGGAGGCAGCTGGGGCATGTGTGTTGAATTATGCAGAGCTAACGAATTTTGTCCATTCGCCAAAGAGCTTAAAAGTCAAGGAGGTTTGCTTTCTTGATGTTATTTCGGGATTGTCTTATCAAATTTCCGTAAAGGCTGTTGTTAATGCGACGGGGCCGTTTACAGATGCCATTCGCCGCATGGCTAATCCAAAATTAAGGCCGCGCATGAAGGTCAGTAGGGGAGCGCACATCGTTCTTCCAGCTACATTTTGGCCTGGGGAAACGGCTTTGTTAATTCCCAAAACAGACGATGGTCGTGTGATTTTTGTGATTCCTTGGAGAGAATATGTGTTGGTAGGCACAACCGATGAGCCAGATTCGCTGCGCGAAAATCCACCCATATTTTCTGAAGAGATTGATTACCTCCTCGATTATTTTAATCGCTATGCGATTGGAAAAGCTTCTCGTTCAGATGTATCCGCAACTTTTGTGGGTCAACGCCCTTTGTTACAAGTGGCTTTGGATGTAGCCATGGCCTCTGATACGAAATCCTTAGTGCGCGATCATGAAGTCGAAGTGGATAGTCGAAGTAAATTAGTTAGTATTATGGGTGGGAAATGGACTACGTACCGCGTTATGGCAGCAGACACGTTGGATGTTTTGGAACGTGAAGTATTCAGCCGAACGCCTCGCACCTGTATCACTGCGAGTCATTCATTATCTGGAGGCGATGAATCGATGCATGAGCAATTTAGGGCAGTATCGAAGGCTTTAGGCCTAGCTGCGGCTACCCAAAAGCATTTATGGGAGACCTATGGCTCAAATAGTTTTGCTTTGTTGCAGGGTGATTTGCAGTTGTTGCATCCCGACTTACCCTATATTAATTCCGAAATTGAATATTTGAAACAGCATGAAATGGCGACTTGCTGGGATGATGTATTGGTTCGTCGCTGGGGCCTTGGCTTAAGAAATCAACGGTTAAGTGAGGAAATTCTGGCCATAAAAAAAGAGGCTTTCGCCTCTTGATTAATATTCGTCTTCGTTGAAGAAGAAGTCGTCCTTGGTCGGATAATCCGGCCAAATTTCTTCGATGCTTTCGAAGGGTTGTCCATCGTCTTCTAATTCTTGTAAGTTTTCAACAACTTCTAAAGGTGAACCCGTACGGATTGCGAAGTCAATTAATTCATCTTTGGAAGCTGGCCAAGGCGCATCTTCTAGATAGGAGGCAAGTTCTAATGTCCAATACATATTTTAGGAATTTTATTATTTCATTTTGATCTGTGTGCAAAAGTAAAATAAAAAAATATTTATAAAAGATTTATTTCTTAAATTTTCGTTAATTATCAAAAAAGCTATTTAACGGCCCATTTAGGCCTATTTTTATGAAAAGAAAATCGAGACTCGCAGTTGAAGTTTGCGCCTATTCATTGGAATCTTGTATCGCAGCTGATCACGCTGGTGCAGATCGTGTCGAGTTATGTTCCTCACCGCATGATGGCGGGTGTACGCCTTCTGCCGGATTAGTCGCGGCGGCGCTAGCTGCTACATCGTTAGAGGTACATGTGATGTTGCGGCCGCGCGGAGGCGATTTCTGTTACGATGCTTTTGAGAAAAAAACCATGTTGGCGGAAGCTGATGAGCTCGTACGCGCCGGAGTTCACGGTTTGGTCGTTGGGGCACTCCTGCCCAATGGTGACCTTGACGTGGCATTTCTTCAAGAATTACGACAATGCGTGGGGGATTTGCCGTTGACATGTCACCGAGCGATCGATGTGAGTCGGGAGCCGGAAGTCGTTATGGAACAATTAATTGCGTTGAAATTTCAGCGAATTTTAACCTCAGGTCAAAAGAATAAAGCGCTCGAGGGGATAGAAAACATCGCTCAGATGGTTGCTCGTGCAGCAGGCCGTATTCAAATTATGGCTGGAAGTGGTGTGAACCCTCAGAACTGCCGTCAATTTGTCGATGCAGGCGTGGATGCTGTGCATACAAGTGCACGTACAGTACGCGATTCAGCGATGGATTATCGCCGACCGGGTATTTCCATGGGAGGATTAACGGAAGTTTCAGAATTTGAAATAGCGGTTGCGAGCGAGGAATTAATTCGCGCAACCATTCAACAAGTACAATTGGATTAGTAAAGATCCGTCGTTACCCATTCTTCTTCTGGAAGTCTGTTTAACGCGTAAAGTTTTACAGAATTTCGACGGTAAGTTGGTACATCAAATTCGGTTTCGCTAAGCCCTCCGTTTGCATAAACATCCACCATATAATTGAAGCGTTCTTCTTCGTTCATGGGGTTGTTTGCTGATTCTGTATCCAACGTAATGGTACTGCCCGGCGTGAATTCACGTTGGCCTAACTCGTCCGCTGCTTCGTAAGTTCCGTCAGATGTTTCGAAATAGCCACCAAACTCATCTCCTTCGTGCTCAAATCCTGCTGCAATGACAGTTAGGTATAGGCTATCACCCAATTCTTCATCTGTCGAGAATCCAAATTTGACCATGTCCGCTTGTAAATAAATACGTTCGTTTAGGTAGTTGATGATGATGTTTTGTTCTTTCATCTTCAACTGATTGCTGCTTCCTGTAGAAACGGTCACCAAGATACGTTTCGCACCTTTGATTTGCTGTGAGTTTAATAGAGGAGATGTCAATGCTTCTGCAATGGCATCAAATGCACGATTCTCACCACTTCCATACGCGGAACTCATCATGGCTTTTCCTGCATTGGTTAATACTTTCTTCACATCCATGAAGTCAGTATTGATATCACCAGGTTTCGCAATCACGTCCACGACCGATTTAACAGCTTTCGCTAATACATCATCTGCTTTTGAGAATGCTTCTGACATTGGTAGATTTTCATAATGCTCCGCCAACTTATCATTCATAACCACGATGACTGTGTCACAATATCTTTTTAATGCTTCAACGCCGTTTAATGCGTATTGAATCTTGTCGCGACCCTCCCAATTATAAGGTGCTGTCACAACAGCTACTGTCAATAAATTACGTTCACGTGCAATTTCAGCAATCACGGGCGCTGCTCCTGTACCGGTTCCGCCACCCATTCCAGCTGTAATGAAAACCATTTGAGTTTCATTGGATAACATGTGTTGGATTTTTTCCCGACTTTCTAAGGCAGCCAAACGTCCCACTTCTGGATCTGTACCCGCTCCTAAGCCTTGTTGGCCTAACTTGATTTTTGTTTGAACCGGATTAGAAGCTAAAGCCTGCGAGTCTGTATTGCAAATGACTAAATCGGCACCTTTGATATCCATCTCTTGCATGTGCTTCACCGCATTGGAGCCACCCCCTCCGATACCTACTACTTTAATAATTGATTTGAAGGTATTTTCGGGAATCATTTCCATGTCGTGATCGTAAAATGAAGGATTAGTCGTATTCATAAGGGTATAGAAAAATCAATATGATGCAAAAATAATCAAAATGGTGAGAAATTAATTATTTCCCCAACGCCATTCATTACCTAATTCTAATTCGTGCCGTAAGTTATGTTTAATGAAGAAATCACGCGTGGAGTAAAAGTCTAATTTCTTCGCAGGAATCGTATTTGTGTTTCCTAATGCGTACAAAAGCATCGAAGTATATTTGACATTATTTTCCATTTCTTTTTTGTTCACCAAGCTAAATGCATCGCAATTTGCATGGTAACAATCTAATACCGACTTGCTCAGGTTGCCTACCGGGTCAGCCGCAGGAATTCCTTCCATTAAAAAGACTTGATGGTCGGAATGCAGCCCTGCAGAGTTATGGATTTCATTCGCAAAACTTGGGTCAATGGTTTTTATTTTATTTCCAATCTCTTTTAGCAAAGCCGACATTTCATCTCGACCTCCTGCATTAAATCCACGTACATCATTCACCATGTCTAGATTAATCATGTAGACGATTTCATTGACTTCTCCTGTTTTTTTTGCGCGCTCCATGTATGCTTTGGATCCGAGTAGTCCTTCTTCTTCGCCCATGAATGCGACAAATTCGATTGTACGCTTGCTCTTTAATCCCAACGCTTTAAATGTGCGGGCAATATCGATAACTGAGAATGAACCTATCCCATTGTCAATAGCCCCGGTTGCTAAGTCCCATGAGTCCAGGTGTCCTCCAATGATGATTTTTTCGTGACGTAAATGTCTGCTTTCGCCTTTCAAAGTAGCGACAACATTACGCGCTTTGATGGGTTGGCTTACATTATGCATTTCAATCATGCTCAATAAACCAGGTTGGTCCACTAACCATTTTCTAATCTCAGTTCCACTTTCCAAAGAGATGCATACAGCTGGGATTGAAATTAAATTACCCGTTACGGAAGCTGTCCCGGTCAATAATACTTGGCCTTTGACTGTATTGACAAATATGACGCCAGCCGCACCGTACTTTATAGCTAAAGCTGTTTTTTCAGAACGATGCAGATTTTTACTTCCCTCAGGCGCATCGATTAAACCAATGTTTGCTAACGCAATTTTCCCTTTAACTAAATCTTTTTTTGCTGCAAAATCGGCATCTAAGCCATTACTGCAATCAACAATTTGGCCTTGAATTTTGGATTCAACCGGCGTTAACGCCAAGGAAACAACGGGGATTTCACGGAAATCATCCGATTTGGGTGGTGCAACGGATAAGGTCACCGTATCACGTGCCCAAGCTTCTACTTGAAAACCTTGGTATTTTGTATCTCGAAATCCGTATTTCTTGAATAATTGAAACGCGAACTCTTCTGCTTTTTTCCCATTTTCACTTCCGGTCAAACGATGACCTATGGTAGCACATGCTGTACCCAAACTTGAATAAGCTTGCGAGTTAGCATCCACCTCTTCCTTTATGCGCTTGAATACGGATTCAAATGACTCTTCCCCAACAAGTGGAATGGCACTGGTAAACCCGATAAGTGATAATGCGGTTAAACAGAATAGTAAAGTTTTTTTCATAGTTGATTGGTTGAACAGCGTATGCTACCCTGAAAATTACTCGATTTTGCAGAATTAAACAAGAAGTATTAGGGTAGCGGACAAGGATTTTTCGGGTCAGCTTTTCGCGTCAACCACTTGCACCAAAATTCCTTTTCTTTAGCCGGTATTTCCTTGCCTTGGTAATAGGATTTGATTCGATCTGTCGCGGTAGCCAGCTGATCTTTATCTAAATCAATGAGTACCTCAAGAACGATGCACCGATTGGCGATTTGTGCATCCGTGAGTCCAATTTGCTTTAAGCCAAATTTGATGCCTGCAATGCGCTCTGGGCTAAATTTTCGAGCCCTGCTTGAAAATAACGTTGACATTAAGGTGTTTTCAGCAACTTGGCGCACCGTTATCGAATCACTGTTTTTTCGGTAAGCAGCTAAATGATTGATAAAATAATCAAATAAGGGATTGTTGTTATCCAACATGACTTTTCGAATCATTAGAAATCCTAATTCTGTTTCGTATTTGTCTTTCGGAAGTGCTTCCGTGACTTGTTGGACGATTTCAATATTTCGTACAGTATCTAAGGTCATCCGAGTGAAATTCGCCAATCCGAGCATTTCTTCGAATTCTCGCGCGCCTTGCTGGTATTTTTTTAAGATTGCTTCATCTCGTTTTTGTGGATCGATGGCTTTTTGAAGGGTTGTCAAGATGCCATCGACCGTGTTTAATTCATCCCCCATGGTTTGAATATCCCAAGGTTTTCCATCGGGGCCCAACATGATGAAGCTTGGCGTGGACGGAACATATACTTTTTGTTTTCGTAGAAAGAGTCCATTTTCGCGTTTGCTGATATCGAGTTGATAGGCGAGCACGTTTTTATCTAGGAACTGCTTTATTTTGGGGTTTTTTAGGGTCACATCATAGGCCATGCAATGTGAGCAATTGGGTAAATAAGCCTCAAAGAATATAGGCTTATTTTCTTTTTTTGCCCGCGCAAAAATCGCGTCAAAACTTTCCATGGGTTTAAACGATGGGTTTTGAGCAAAACTCGCACTGGAAATAATGGTACTAAGGATAAAGATAAATAGGCTTCGCATACAGATTATTTTTTCAAAAATACACTATCCTCCCCAATTTTCCCTATCCAAACTTCGGTAGGCGATGGCTTCTGATAAATGTTCTGATTGAATGCAATCACTTGCTGCTAAATCCGCAATAGTCCGGGCGACTTTAATGATGCGATCATAGGCACGCGCCGAAAGCGATAATTGGTTCATGGCCGATTTCAGTCGGCTTTCTGAAGAAGGATCTAGCTCACACATTTGCCGGATCATTGCGCCATCCATCATCGCATTTGTACGTATATGTGGAAATTGGGCAAATCGGTTTGCCTGTATTTGGCGCGCCCGTATAACACGTTCATAAATGTTGTAGCTGGATTCAAGCGTGGAACGCCTACGCATATCTTCAAATTGTATGGGTAAGATTTCAATATGTAAATCAATGCGATCTAACAAAGGCCCCGAAATTTTATTCAAATAGCGCTGGACTACTTCGGGACCACAGGTGCAGTCCTTCGTTGGATGATTGTAATAGCCACATGGGCAAGGGTTCATGCTCGCTATGAGCATAAAATTGGCGGGAAATTCGACAGCATATCGGGCACGTGAAATGTTGACAATACGATCTTCTAGCGGTTGGCGCATGACCTCAAGAGCATGTTTGGAAAACTCAGGAAGTTCGTCGAGGAATAGAACGCCATGATGCGCTAAGGTAATTTCGCCCGGTTGCGGGTTCGATCCTCCGCCGATCAAGGCCGTGGAAGAAATACTATGATGAGGAGAACGAAAAGGCCGTTCGGTTAACAAGGATTGTTGGACCCCTAACTTCCCCGCAATCGAATGTATAATGGTTGTTTCCATGGCTTCCTGAAGACTTAATGGAGGTAAGATGCTAGGAATGCGCTTTGCGAGCATAGTTTTCCCCGCGCCAGGTGGCCCTATGAGTATTAAATTGTGTCCTCCTGCTGCGGCAATTTCGAGGGCTCTTTTGGCCATATCTTGACCCTGTACTTCGGAAAAATCGATGGCATGCGATGATTTTTCACGGACTTGTTGTTTTATTTCAGCGGGTTTATGAAACGATTTACCACGAAGAAATTGAACCGTTTCTTGTAAGGTTTCCATGCCAAAAACTTCCGTATCTTCTACATAAGCTGCTTCGTGGGCGTTTTCCAGGGGTACGATGATTTTTCGAATGCCATTTTTGCGCGCTTCCATTGCAATGGGCAAAGCTCCTTTGATTGGTCGGATGATGCCATCGAGCGCCAGTTCTCCCATGATGACAAATTGATCTAATGCCGGGAGGTCGATTTGTTCGGAAGCTTGAATAACAGACAAGGCGATCGCTAGGTCGTAGGCCGAACCTTCTTTTCGAACATTTGCGGGTGCGAGATTGATGACTACTTTTCGGCGCGGGAAAAAGCAGCCCATTTGTTTGATCGCGGATTCCACGCGTAGGATGGCTTCTTTGATGGTGGAATCTGGGAGACCCACCAAATGACATTTACTACCTTGCCCTACATGCGTTTCGATGGTAATGAGTGCTGCGTTCACGCCAAAAACGGAACAGCCAAATGTTTTTGCTAGCATGATTTTTTTTGATCAAAACTAGCGTTTAACTGATGGGTTACAGCTTAAAGCTGTCCAGTTAGTTGGACATTTTCCTTATTTACCAAGAACTTGATTTTTGTTCCAAATGGCAATGCGAAATTATTGGGAATATGGCCTGCAGGGAAATCAAATGCGATGGGATATGTTGTGTCGGCACAATGTTCAAGGACGAGTTCGATGACTGTTTTTCCGATTTCCAATTTGGCCTCTTCACAATCTGTAAAACCACCGATGATTAAACCTGCTAATTGAGCTAAATAACCCGCACGTTTGAGTTGGACCAACATTCTGTCAACATGATATAGGCGCTCTCCAATTTCTTCGATAAACAAGATTTTGCCAGCGGGATTAGGGAAGCTTTCGGAACCGATAAGATGCACCAATAAAGATAAATTCCCTCCCACGAGGGTACTTTCGGTTTCGCCAAATCGATTCGATGCATGTGAAGGAATTTGAAACTTTGTTTCTCCCCTAAACAGTAGTTCATGCAAGGACGCTAGCGCTTCATCGCCACCTTTTTGGCAAAAATTATTCGGCATTGGTCCATGGATACTGGCAACACCTAGTTGATCGAGGTGGCACAAAATGGCTGTTATGTCAGAGAATCCAACAATCCATTTGGGGCTGTTCTGAAAATCAGAAAAATCCAATGCGTCTAAAAATCGACTGCTGCCATAACCGCCCCGCAATGGGAAGATTGCCTGAATGCTTTTGTCGTCCAGCATGCGTTGGAAATCCGCCTGCCTTTGTTCGTCTGTTCCTGCTAAACCAAAGTGCTTCGCTAAGAAATTTTCGGCAAAGACGACTTCCAATCCCCAGGATTCCAAGACCTCAATTCCCTTTTTCCATTGGTCGGAATTCGGAGGAGATGCGGGTGATACAATGGCTACACGGTTACCTGATTGGAGAAGTTTCGGGGTAATCATTCGTTTATGGGAAAATATAGGCTGCAAATATGTCTTAATTTTTTGGGAGGGGGAATATGTCCAACTTGTATTGTATTATCAATGAACGAAATGTCCTTGGCGCAGGCCGATCATGTCTATTTTCAAAAGTTTACAGGAAGACAACTTCATCAATGACGGTTTTGCCTGCGTGTTTATTAATTAACTCAATCATTTTTTGTTTCGCCATGATGAGTTCCTTTTTCAGAGGAGCTGAATCAATTTGAAGGTATAATTTCAGGTTTTTGGCGTACACTTTTGTTGTTCGCGCGGCGATGGGTTTTCCCATGATTTCTGCCCAATTCGCAGCAATCGAAGTTTCATCGAACTGGTTTTGCAGTTTATAAACACGTAAAAGCGATTCAATCGCCTCTTTAAGCGGTTGGCTATCGTTTTTACGGGTGGCGGCACGGGGACCTTTAGGGCTAAAAGGAGAGTCCATGGGTTGAAATTATTGAATACAAATGTACGGTATTTTAGTACTTTAAGGCGTGTAAATAGGTTTAAATTAATTTTTTTTGAAAATTTTTTAAAAAAATAATTCTCAAAAAAGTACCTAATAAAGGGGGGATTTTTGGATAAAATATCAAGATAATACAATAGCGTTGTGGGATGGGTAAGTAATTTGAGTAGACATGAAAAATGTACTTGTGCAAATTAATTGAGAATTCTATTACTTTTGCCTTTACCGAAAAAAGCTGTGGAGGCAAAACCTATGAAAACTACTCCCGCATTTTTCAACAAGTTTTATTAACAAAAAAATAATTCTT
>JBEEOB010000117.1:0-30946 GCA_041191865.1 Bacteroidota bacterium | reverse complement strand
AGATTGAAATTTTATCTCACCAACAAGGTGATATTTTTGATAAAAAATTGTAAAATTGTACTTATGGATTCGAATAACACATCGCAAACTTTCAACAAGGGCAAACAGGGGATTAATAGCTCAAATCGGTCAAATATGCCACAACGGCTAAGTGATTTAGGTTTAGGCAAATTACCTCCGCAAGCGGTTGATTTAGAGGAAGCTTTGTTAGGTGCATTGATGCTTGAAAAAGAGCCTTTGGCGAATGTGATCGAATTGCTTAAACCGGATAGTTTTTACAAAGAAGCACATACCAAAATTTTCGGTGCCATTCAGGCGCTTTTCCAGCAATCCCAACCGGTTGACTTATTAACGGTTAACAACCATTTAAAATCTACAGGAGATTTAGAAAAAGCAGGAGGAACTGCTTACTTAGCTCAATTAACATCGCGAGTTAGTTCAACTTCAAACGTTGAATTTCATGCGCGTATCATTATTGAGCAATACATCAAACGCCAATTGATTCACGTTTCCTCGGAAATCCAACGTTTATCTTATGAAGATACAACGGATGTGTTCCAAATTTTGGACCGCATGGAGCAAGAGCTTTTCACGATAGCAGAATCCAATATTCGTAAGAATTATGAGAGTATGTCGGACATCCTCTTAAAGGCAGTTGCCGAATTGGAGGAAAAACAACAGCAAAAAAGCGGCATGACGGGTATCCCATCCGGCTTTACGGATTTGGATCGTTTAACATCAGGCTGGCAAAAACAAGAATTAATCATCATTGCTGCCCGTCCTGGTATGGGTAAAACGGCCTTTGTCGTTTCGGCTTGTCGGAACGCTGCGGTTGAATGGGGTCATGCGGTTGCCTTGTTCTCGCTTGAGATGAGTGCAGTGCAATTAGTCAATCGTATTATTTCAGCTGAGGCCGAAATTGAAGCCGAAAAGATCCGTAAAGGGAAATTGGAGCCCCATGAGTGGCAACAATTGCATACCAAAATCAAGCGTTTGTATGAGGCTCCCATCTTTGTTGATGATACACCGGCCTTATCCATCCTCGAACTACGTGCAAAATGTCGTCGTTTAAAGGCACAAAAAGACATTAAACTGATTGTCATTGACTACTTACAGTTGATGACTGGTGATAATGGTGGCAAAGGAGCATCTGGAAATCGTGAGCAAGAAATTGCCCAAATATCACGTGCCTTAAAGCAATTAGCGAAAGAATTGGATGTCCCGGTCATCGCACTTTCACAGTTGAACCGTTCCACAGAGACACGTGGGGGAAATAAAAAACCTCAGTTATCTGACCTTCGTGAATCTGGAGCCATTGAGCAAGATGCCGATCAGGTTATGTTCATTTACCGTCCGGAATATTATCAAATTACGGCCGATGAGAATGGAAATTCATTAGCTGGAATGGGAGAAATCATCATGGCAAAAAACCGTTCGGGTTCATTGGACAGTGTATGGCTGAAGTTTATCGGTAAATTCACGAAATATTGTGACTTAGACTTCCAACCTTTTGGTGGAGCTGAAGGTGGCGAAAGCTTTAATTTAAGCAACCTAGGAGATCAAACATCGAATTTTGAACAGGGTGGAGGAGATGCCGTATTTAAAGGCAGCAAAATGAATTTACCTCCGGAGCAAGATTTTGATCCGTTGAATAGCCCTTTTTGAGTTAAGAATTAAGAGGTAAGAACTAAGAACTAAGAGGTAAGGGTTGAAAATATAATTCAAGTATACAATTATCTCTAAATTGTTAACTTTTAGTTTTTAACTCTTAGTTCTTAACTCTTAACTCTCAATCTAACAATATTCTCCACATGATGCGTTTGTGGGAACATATCCACGGGATGAACGACATCCACTTCATAGGCAACATCCAATAAAGCCAAATCTCGTGCTTGGGTTGCAGGATTACAACTTACATAGACAATCTTTTTCGGCTTAACAGCTAATATTTGATTTACAACGTCTAAATCCATTCCTGCGCGTGGTGGATCTGTGATAATAACATCTGGAGATCCATGAATAGCAATAAATTCTTCGGTTAATACCTTCTTCATATCGCCTGCAAAGAAAGTGGCATTCTTGATTCCATTTAATTCGGCGTTGATGCGCGCATCCTCCACAGCCATTTCTACATATTCCAAACCAACTACTTTCGTCGCATGTTTCGCCAAAAATAAACCAATTGTACCCGTACCCGTATATAAGTCATAAACGATTTCATTCCCCTGTAAATCAGCATATTCCCGGACTAACTGGTAAAGTTTTAAGGCTTGCTTCGCATTAGTTTGAAAGAATGACTTCGGGCCAATTTGAAATTTCAAATCCTCCATCGTTTCCACCATGAAAGGCTTACCGTGGTAGCAAACGACTTCTAAATCATGAAATGTGTCATTTCCTTTTTGATTCACGACATAATTCAAAGAGGTGATCATGGGGAATGTTGATTTCAAATATTCCATGACCAAATGAATCTCCTCTTCCGTTGCATAGGCAAACTGGACGGTTACCATCCATTCGTCAGTAACTGTATTTCGAATAATCAAATTACGTAAAGCACCTTCTTGTTGGTTTTTCAATTCATAATAGGATATACCATTCGCATCCGCGAAATCGCGCACACCATTTCGAATGGCATTCGAAGGATCCGGTTGCAGGTAACAATGATCCACAGGTAAAATCTTATCAAAACGGCCTGGAACGTGAAATCCGAGGGCATTCATCGAACCTAAATCTTCTTTTCCAATTTCATCTTCTGTTAGCCAACGTGCGCAGGAAAATGTAAATTCCAATTTATTGCGGTAATAATAGGTTTCTTCAGAACCAAGAATGGGTTGAAATTCTGGTAATTTAACTTTCGCGATGCGGGTCAAATTATCTTTAACTTGTTGAGCTTTAAATGCGGTTTGCGCTTCATACGAAACATGTTGCCATTTACATCCCCCACAAATACCAAAATGGCTACAAGCCACCTCAGTCCGGTGTTTTGAAAGCGCTTGAATATTGATTGCCTGCGCTTGCTTGAAACTCTTTTTTGATTTCAAAATACGCAAGTCGGCGATATCGCCCGGCGCAACGGCTCCTTGCACAAAAATCACCTCATCGTTCACTTTGGCAATACACTTTGCCTCAGCGGCAAAATCCAAAATGGCAATTTGTTCCAACACCACTGGGGCTTTCTTTTCTTTTTTCTTACTCATGCTGCTAAAAATGTGCATAAAAATACGGCTTTATGTGGGCAAGCCAACCAATTCAAGATAAAACCTTAACTTCGCGATGAAATTAATTCACATGAAGAATCAAGTAGTAATCATCACGGGAGCTAGTTCCGGAATTGGAAAAGCTTTGGCATTTGAATTTGGCAATCAAGGGGCAATTGTTGTCATCACAGGACGCAATCATGCGAATCTGAGTGAGGCAGCGGCTGAATTACAAGCTGCGAACATCCAACAACATGCAATCGTTTGTGATAGTAGTTCAGAAGAGCAAACGCGTGCGATGGTTCAAGAGGTTATTCAGCGTTTTGGTAAAATTGACATGTTAATTAATAATGCAGGGATATCCATGCGTTCCATGTTTGAAACGGTTGATTTAAAAGTACTCAAACAAGTGATGGACATAAATTTTTGGGGAACAGTCTATGCAACGCATGCATGCTTACCTTATTTAAAAAAGAGCAAAGGGGGGATTATCGGTATTTCATCCATTGCTGGATATCGTGGCTTACCGGTCCGTACAGGATATTCCGCTTCAAAATTTGCCATGAATGGCTTTTTAGAGGCCCTACGAACGGAATTGATTGGAACAGGAGTCCATGTTTTAACGGCATGTCCTGGATTTACAGCTTCCAATATTCGAAATACATCTTTGACTTCAGATGGAAGTATATCGGGCGAAAGTATGCGAGAAGAAGAAAAAATGATGACCGCAGAAGAGGTAGCCTACGAAATCCGTCAAGCGTATGAAGCGAAAAAGAAAACCTTAGTTTTAACTTTTCAAGGTAAATTGACCGTGTTTTTAAATAAATGGCTGAATAGTTTGATGGACAAATTGGTCTACAATACTCTTAAAAAGGAAAAAGATAGTCCTTTAACATAAAAAGCCCTGCCAGATAAAATCCAGCAGGTGCTTATACCCATTTAACTTACCACTCTATATTTATACTTTGATCGTCTGCAAATCGAGTTGGCTTGCAAACTCCAACATCATCGAATCGATATAATCTTTTGCATGATCAAATTCCGTAATCAATTGATTAAAATAAGCTCTTTCAAAGACGAGAAATTCTGAATTCTCGGTTGTCATAGCTGTACATGAATATTTCCCTCCCTGTAAAGCTTCATCAATACCAATAAAAATAGGCGTGTTATTAATTAACAAGCGCTTATTTTCAGTTGGCCATTCAAGTAAAATAGAACCACATTGTAAGTAAAAAACGAATTCAGCTTTCTGGCCTTGTCGGAACAAAAATTCATCAGCGAGATATTTAATCTCGATACCACTCGCCAATACCTTTTTTCCTGTTTCCAACATTAGTTCCATGCCTCGTCATTTTGACAGCTCAAAAGTAGATGCTTTCTCCGAAAAGAATTATGACAATCATCAGGTTCTGACGTGTGTTTTGTCACCTTAGCAGAACATTATTTAAAAGACCTTTGTCTCTATAATGCATTCGAAATATATGCTTGAGCTAGAGAGACCATTGCTTGATACGAAAACAACATGCTTTCATTGTGGCGAAACCTGCGAAGATGAGATTATTTCCTATGATCACAAATCATTTTGTTGTCACGGTTGCGAGCAAGTGTATAAACTTCTTTCTGATAACGCTTTGAGCGATTATTATGCATGTGACATTAATCCAGGGAAGGCACCTTCAGCACAAAATTTCGATTTTTTAAATCATCCGCACTTCCGAGATCAACTGATCAGTTTTTCCTCCAAAGGAGTATCCAAAGTTCATTTTCATTTACCTGCCATTCATTGTCGATCGTGCTTATATCTGTTAGAGAATTTATCCCGAATCGAACCAGCGGTAGTTAAATCAAATTTAAATTTCGGCAAGAAGGAATTGACGGTTTGGTTTACGGAATCAGCCATTGATTTGGGTGCGCTTGCGAGTTTACTCGCACGTTTAGGCTACGAACCCTTGATTGATTCAGGGGAGGAGCAAGCCCAACAAAAGAAGAGGACTAGCCAACAAAATCACTTATTTTTAAAACTGGGTATTGCAGGCTTTTGTGCAGGAAATGCCATGCTCTTTAGTTTCCCTGAATATTTGGGAATCGAGGCAGGAAGTTTAAAAAGCCTATTTGGCTACATCAATATTGCGTTAGGTAGTATCGCCGTATTTTATTCCGGTTCCGACTATTTCACGAATGTTTGGTCTCACATTAAATTGAGAAAGCTCACCATCGAGTTACCCATTTTACTAGGCATATTGGTTGGTTATCTACGTAGTGTATACGAGGTATTCTCACATACGGGTGCTGGATACATAGATTCTGTATCCGGTTTGTTATTTTTCTTACTCATCGGAAAATGGTTCCAACAAAAATCCTTTGATTTTTTATCCTTCGAGCGTAATTACAAGGCTTACTTCCCTTTGGTCATTAGCAAGATGATTCAAGGAAAGGAGCAAACCTGTCCCTTAGCAGAAATCGAAATTGGGGACCATTTAATCATCCGAAATCAAGAGATCATCCCGGCAGATGCAATTTTACTGAAAGGGAAGAGTCAAATGGACTACAGTTTTGTCACAGGCGAAAGTGAATATATCGCTTTGGAGCCAGGCAATTCAATGTATGCCGGAGGACGACACAACGGTGAACTGATTGAAATCGAAATTAAAAAAGCGTTAAATCAAAGCCACTTAACGCAATTATGGGAACAACAAGCTTTTAAGGATCCCAATCACAAAACTGAAAATTGGGAGAATTTTGCGAATACGGTTGGAGCTTATTTCACCGTCGTTTTATTAAGTCTTGCAGCTGTCGTGGGTGTTTATTGGTTCACACATGATCCCAGCAAATGGCAAAATGCCGTGGTTAGCGTATTGGTTATTGCCTGTCCATGTGCATTAGCAATCTCTTATCCCTTTGCGCTTGGTCACGGCATTCGGTGGATGGCCAAATTCAATTTTTTCATCAAGGATATCCAAGCCTTTGAGCGGATGTCACAAGTTGATGCTATTGTCTTTGATAAAACAGGCACATTGACCCTGCATCGAGATGAGCAACCTAAATTCCGCTTAATTCGTGAATTAAGTCCTTGGGAGGAACGTACAATCTACTCAATGGTTAATCAATCGACGCACCCATTATCAAGGCAGTTGGCGCAATATTACCGCAAACAGAAGCTAGAGATCCATGAAACCTTGAGTTCTATTCAAGAAATTCCAGGAAAAGGGATTGAAGCGAAACAAGATAATATTACATTTTTAGTTGGGAATGCACGTTTCACTGGTCATATTCTCGATAAACAGCAAGATTTTATTCGGTCGGAAAGTCAATTATTCATCCGAATCGGGGAAGAGCCCGTTGGCTACATAGAGTTTCCATGGCAAAACCGTGCAGGCATCGAATACATGATTCATGCACTGCAAGCAAATTATGAGGTTTATTTGCTTTCAGGTGATAAGAAAAGTCACGCGGGAACTTTATTGGATTGGTTTCCGGAGGAATCGCATTATCAATTTGAATGTAGTCCCTTGGATAAAATGAACTTCATTAAAAAACTACAAGCCTCAGGCAAAAAAGTGGCCATGGTGGGAGATGGATTGAATGATGCTGGGGCGCTTAAGCAAGCCCATGTGGGTATTGCGATTTCGGAAGATCACCTGCATTTTACGCCGTCGAGCGATGCCATATTACAAGGAAAACAACTCATTCATTTACCCACGTTTTTGAAATTCGCAAAATTTGGACTAAGGTTAATAAAAGCTAGTTTTTTACTCTCCTTGGTCTACAATCTTTTTGGATTGAGTTATGCTGTCCAAGGCACACTCTCACCTTTGATCGCGGCAATTTTGATGCCCGTAAACTCATTGAGTATGCTCTTCATAGCCAATCTCGGCATGAATATTAAAGCAAGAGGTTTAAAATCATATTTGGCGAAACGAAAAGGTGACTAAGGTCATGAATTAGTTCAGGCAATTGATTGAATTTTGATAAGCTAAATAAAGTACCTATGGAAATTATGTATGTCATGATTGGATTGAGTTTACTAATGGCTATTGGTTTTTTGATTGCATTTATTTGGTCGATTAAAACGGGCCAACAAGATGATTTGATCACACCAAGTATGCGGATTTTATTAGAGGAAAAAGAGTACAAAAACAACAAATAATCGCTTATGAGCACAAAATCTACTACGTTAGAGCAATTTTCTTATGACAATAAGATTGTTCGAAACTTCGCCATTGCTACGATCATCTGGGGGATTGTAGGTATGTTGGTTGGCGTCATTATCGCAACCCAACTCTTTGAACCCGCGGCAAACATCACACAATATGGCTCATTTGGTCGTATTCGTCCTTTACACACCAATGCGGTTATTTTTGCTTTTGTAGGTAATGCCATATTTGCGGGAGTTTATTACTCCTTGCAGCGTTTGTTGAAAGCACGGATGTTCAGTGACTTCTTATCCAATTTCCATTTTTGGGGTTGGCAATTAATCATTGTTTCCGCGGCAGTTACATTGCCCTTAGGAATTACGACATCGCATGAATATGCAGAATTAGAATGGCCTATCGACATAGCGATTACCTTGATTTGGGTAACATTTGGTATCAATATGTTCGGTACGATCTTTAAAAGAAGGGAACGCCATTTATACGTGGCTATTTGGTTTTATATCGCCACATTCATCACGGTTGCGGTTTTGCACTTGACCAACTCGATGCAATTACCTATTTCAGCGTTTAAGTCTTACTATGTATATGCGGGTGTTCAAGATGCCTTGATTCAATGGTGGTATGGTCATAATGCGGTAGCCTTTTTCTTGACAACTCCTTTTTTAGGTTTGATGTATTACTTCTTACCTAAAATGGCGAATCGTCCGGTGTATTCATATCGATTATCGATTTTACACTTTTGGGCGTTAATCTTTATCTACATTTGGGCTGGCCCTCATCATTTATTGTATTCTAGCCTTCCTGATTGGGCACAATCTTTAGGCGTTGTCTTTTCAATTATGTTGATCGCACCATCTTGGGGGGGTATGATTAATGGACTTTTGACCTTACGTGGAGCTTGGGATCAAGTTCGTGAGAATACCTTGTTGAAATTCATGGTCGTGGGTATTACCTGTTATGGTATGGCGACATTTGAAGGCCCCATGTTGAGTTTAAAAAATATCAATGCCATTGCGCACTTTACGGATTGGATCGTAGCACACGTTCACGTGGGAGCTTTAGGTTGGAATGGGTTCTTAACCTTTGCCATGTTATACTGGTTAGTTCCGCGTATTTTTCAAACGACATTATACTCGGAGAAATTAATCAAAACACACTTCTGGATTGGAACTATCGGTATTGCCTTATATGCCATTCCGATGTATATCTCTGGATTTACACAAGGGATGATGTGGAAACAATTTACCGCTGAGGGAACATTGCAATACGGTAACTTTTTGGATACAACCTTACAAGTCTTACCGATGCACATGATGCGTGCTGTAGGTGGTACATTGTATTTATTGGGTGCCATCATCATGGGCTATAATTTATTTAAAACGATGGCACAGGGTACATTGCTAGCTAATGAGCCGGCAGAAGCTGCGCCTTTGGCGGTAGAGGAACAACCCGAAGTAGGTGCACACTGGCATCGTTGGATTGAGCGCAAGCCAATTCAATTGTTAGTTGCTTCCTTAATTATGATTTTAGTGGGTTCTTTGGTTGAATTAATCCCAACCTTTATGGTGAAGTCCAATGTACCAACGATTGAGGCGGTACAACCATATACATCCTTGGAATTGGAGGGACGTGATATTTACATCCGTGAGGGTTGCGTAGGATGTCACTCACAACTAGTTCGTCCTTTCCGATCTGAAACAGAACGATATGGGGAATTCTCTAAATCAGGTGAGTTTGTGTATGACCATCCATTCCTATGGGGATCGAAACGTACGGGACCAGATTTGCATCGCGAAGGAGGAAAATAT
Source organism: Bacteroidota bacterium (assembly GCA_041191865.1). Lineage (GTDB taxonomy): Bacteria > Bacteroidota > Bacteroidia > Cytophagales > Spirosomataceae > Aquirufa. The sequence continues at coordinate 21,787 of JBEEOB010000117.1, read as the reverse complement.
CCAGACTCATGGCATTATCACCACATGCGTGAGCCGCAATCGATGTCACCAGGATCAATCATGCCTGCATATGGGGTTTTGTATGAGCAAAGTTTAAACACCGCTCAAACACAAGATAAGCTACAAGCTATGAAGCAATTGGGAGTTCCTTATGATGAAGCACAAATTAAAAATGCCGTGGCAGATTTAACTAAGCAATCCAAAGAAATTCAAGCCCGCTTAGCTGAAGAAAAAATCAAAGTAGGTGCCGACAAAGAAATTATTGCTTTGATCGCATACTTACAACGATTAGGTACTGACATCGCTAAAAAATAAATCTATGTTCAAGCAATTTATATCGAATATCCCAGGAGCAGACTCCTACATGATATTTTCGCTCGTAACCTTTATGGTATTTTTCACTGCCGTGGGTATATACATGTTTTGGATGGACCGCAAACATTTGGACCGCATGAAAAATCTACCATTTGAAAAATAAAGAAATCGAACAATAGACTTTAAAATCGAATATTATGGCTTTTACATTTATGGAAATATGGCTGATTAGTTTGATCTTCTTGACTGGGATCATCATTTTGGTTGTCACGTTGCAACTTAATTCAGCATTAAAAAAACTTACGAAGAACACCGAAGCACCCGTTGAGGAGGAATTGTCTTGGTGGGTAAAATTCAAGGGCTTGAAGCCAATGGAACAAGAACGTGATTTATTAATGGAGCATACCTATGATGGGATTGCGGAATTAGATAATCCAACACCTCCATGGTTTATGTATTTGTTTTACTCAACGATCATCTTTGGAGTTATTTACGGCGCTTATTACCATGTCTTCCAGGATGGAAACATTCAAGAAACAGAGTACAAGACAGAAGTAGCAGTAGCAGAAAAGGCACGTGAGGCTTACATGAAACAATTTGCGAACTCAGTAAATGAAGACAATGTTAGCGTTGTTACCGCTGCCAAAGATTTAACAGAGGGGTCACAAATTTATTCAACAAATTGTGTAGCTTGTCACGGAGATAAGGGACAGGGTGGTGTAGGGCCCAACTTAACCGATAAATTTTGGATTCATGGCGGGGGCATTAAGGATTTGTTTAAGACCATAACCCACGGTATTCCCGAAAAAGGGATGATTGCGTGGGAGAAAACACTTAACCCACTACAAGTTCAAAAAGTAGCGTCCTTTATTTTAACTTTACAAGGCTCAAATCCTCCGGGTGCTAAAGAACCACAAGGAGAAGAAGTTAAATAAACCTTAAATAAACAAACGTATGAGAAAGAATGTAGGTAAAATGGATCGAATTGTCCGAATCTCAATTGCCGTGGCATTGTCAATTTTGGCATATTCAAAAATTATTCCGCGAGATTTTGCTTTGGGAGTATACCTGGTTTCAGCCATTATTGCATTAACAGGTTTCGTTAGATTTTGTCCACTTTATAAAATCTTACATAAGAGTACGAACCGGGAAGAACCACCACATTTCAGTTAGTTAATAAAGGTCCGGTGAAATTCGGACCTTCTTTTTTTATGTCAAATTTCAATATCGATAATGATGATTTTCGCAATCATCTTTACAATCAGGGTAAAGATGGAAAACGCCTTTGGATTTATCCAGGCCGGGTCATCGGCCAATTATATAAATTAAGAAGTTACTTTTCTTATTTTCTATTAACGCTGTTATTTGGTATCCCGTGGATTGAATACAAAGGGCAGCCTATATTTTTATTCAATGTCTTAGAACGTAAATTTATTTTTTGGGGAGTACCCTTTTTCCCACAGGACTTCCATTTAGTAGCCTTAGGATTGGTATCTTTTCTAATTTTCATTAGCCTTTTTACCGTTTTATTTGGTCGAATCTGGTGTGGATGGGCCTGCCCACAAACCATCTTCATGGAAATGCTTTTCCGTAAAATTGAATATTGGATTGAGGGAGATGACAAGGCCCAACGAAGATTAAATGAATCGCCTTGGACAAACGAAAAAATCCTTAAAAAGGGGAGTAAACATACACTATTCATTGTATTAGCCTTTGCAATTTCGAATACTTTTTTGATGTACATCATAGGCAAACAAGAATGGATTCAGATTGTCATGGGAAATCCAGCTGAACATATAAAAGGCTTAGCTGCGATGCTCATATTTACAACTGTTTTCTATTTTGTTTTTGCTCGATTCCGAGAAATGGTTTGTATGGTCGTTTGTCCATATGGGCGTCTTCAAGGTGTTTTATTGGACAATAATTCCATTCTCGTTCAATACGATCATGTACGAGGTGAACCCAGAGGGAAAGCTGTCAAAACAGAATCAAAAGGGGATTGCATCGATTGCCACTGGTGTGTACGAGTTTGCCCGACCGGCATTGATATTCGTAACGGAAGTAACCAACTCGAATGTATTGGCTGTACTTCCTGCATCGATGCTTGTGATGCCGTCATGGAAAAAATTGATAAACCCAAAGGGCTTATCCGCTATGATTCTTTGAATGGCGTAAACAGCGGTACAAAATTAAAATTCACATTAAGAATTGGTGCATATACCAGTGTACTCCTACTAATCGTAGGAATTTTGGCATATATGTTGGTAACGCGGAAAAACTGGGAATCAACCTTACTACGAACACCTGGAATGACATTTCAAGTGGATGAGAAATTACATACGGTGACCAATATTTATAATTTAGAGATTCTAAATAAATCTTTGGATGATCAATCCTTTCGGGTACATGTCGACAAGCCACTCGAACTTATATGGATAGGAAATGGGATCGGTCAAATTGAAAAGGGAAAACAGGTGAAAACGGAGTTTTTCATCAAGACGAAAATGGGATCATGGAAACAGGGAGAAAAAATTCAGATTCATATTCAAAATAATCAAGGACAAGAAGAAACATTAAAAACTAGCTTTATTCAACCAGATGAGTAATATTCAACAAAAAAAAGGGTTTCATTGGGGACATGGAATTATTGTGACCTTTATCCTTTTCGGTGCATTCATGGCCTATTTTTACATTAATATGTCACATGAAAAAATCGAATTAGTGGGAGAGAACTATTATGCAGATGGACAGGCTTATCAGGAAAAAATTAACCAACAAAATCAATCGATTCCTGCTTCGCAACAGATTCAGATTAAATCCATCGCAAAGGATCACTTTCTATTGATTCAATTACCGGAGGGATGTGATTCAGCCAGTGTCCAATTTTTCCGCCCATCTAACCAAGCGCAAGACAAAAACATCAACTGGAGAAATCAAGATGGATTAAACTGGACTTTCCCAACGGATTTTTTAGTTGAAGGTCCTTGGAAAAGAACCATTCGTTGGTCGATTGCTGGTAAAAATTATTTACAAGAAGACCGAATATCTATTTCCAATCTGTAATGAACTCCTGGTATTATGCTTTTTTTATTGGATTAGCGGGCAGCTGGCATTGCGCCATCATGTGTGGCCCGCTTATGCAACAAATTGAGCGAAGAAGTAAGCAATCCGGTCGCATGTTTCTCTACACGATGGGACGCTTATTCATGTATGGTATTTTAGGATTTTTTGTTTCCAAAATGGGTTCGATTTGGCTTTTCCCATCCTGGTGGCACATCTATTACCTCTTTGCTGGAATTGTATTGCTATTGCTATTAAGTAAAAAATTGAGTGACAACCTTTTTAAGTTGTTACATCGAACCGTTGGTCAACTCCTTATCCAAATAGGTAAAAAATTGGGGGCTTGGGGATACTTTTTCTTAGGAATGAGCAATGGTTTATTGCCCTGTGGACTTGTATTAGGTGGATTAAGTATTTCACTACTTCAATCCAATCCTTGGTTAGGAGCACTCAGCATGATCTCATTTGGAGTGGCGACATTACCAGCCTTGAAATTGAGTCTTTGGGGAATCAATAAGATTACGCGCTATCACTTGGCCTTTCAATATTTGGGATGGGTCATCGCCTGTTTGCTCTTATTTCGAGGGGCATGGGGAATCGCCATGACGCAATCGTCCTATTTACAACATTCGCCCTTGAGTCCAATCATATGCCATCCTTTTTCTTAAAATTTCAAATTTGCTAACGAATCAGGTTTTAAAATTGTCATTTCGGCCCCTTTCACTTCAATTAAACCTTCCTTTTTAAAATCACTTAAGGTTCTAATGACGGATTCTGTCGCAGTGCCGACACGTGAGGCGAGATCTTCGCGCGATAATCGCATGGATACAGGGCCGGACTCCTCATGGCCATAGGTTTTCACTAATTCAACCAAAGCTTGCGCAACTCGCTTCCGCAGGGATTGGTAGGCCATCGAGAATAGAATGGATTCATTTTTCAACAAATAACCTGTTAGGGCTTTCCGGAAATGAATTTCGATATGAATATTCTCACTTAATTTTTGTTTGAAGTCACGAACGGGAATACTCAAAATTTGTGCTTCTTCTAAAGCCTCCGCAGATTCCCGATATAATTGATTTTCTAAGATATCAACAAAGCCAAAAAACTCACCCGGTTTGACAAAAGATGTAATGAAATATTTACCTTCTCGATTCGTATGATAGGTTTTCACCTTTCCTCTCACTAAATAATATAAACGATTAGGCGAATCTCCTTCCGCATAAATAATCGTCTTTTTAACCACATTCTGTTGCTTTTTATCCGCTTCCGAATGTTCAAAATCCAAGAAACTTAGCGCCTCCTCGGCCAATGCCAAATCCGTTTGATTCATGCTCGAATCAGGTGCTATAGCGGGTCTTTGTTTTTTCAATCGTGACTCGATGGCCTTAAGCAGTTCGACTTCTTGGAAAGGTTTGGTCAGGTAATCATCTGCACCCATTTCCATTCCTTTACGCATTTCGGCACGATCTGTCTTCGCCGTTAAGAAAATGAACGGTATTCTTGCTAATTCGGGTTGATTCGAAAAGACCTGCAATACGCCAAAGCCATCCAAATTAGGCATCATGATATCACAAATTACCACATCGGGCAAAACACTTTTGGCCAATCGAACACCTTCAATTCCATCGGAGGCAGTTTCAACCTGGTAGCCAGACAATTCCAATAATTCTGCCGTATTCTCCCGAATATCGACATTATCTTCAATGATGAGTATTTTAGTTGGCATAACTTAATCTCGGTAAAGTGAGCGTTAATGTAGTTCCTAATCCCAATTCGCTTCGAAGTTGCAATTCTCCGCCTAATAGTCGCATGTATCGGTCCATCAAGTGAAGTCCTAAGCCTGTTCCTGGAATGACATTTGCATTGCCTCCGCGGAAAAATCGTTCAAATAAATGTTTTTGATCGGCTTCACTAATTCCGATACCTTGATCGACAATTTCAATAAAAAGTTTCTCTTCTTGCATATGAGCCTTTAAAAACACTTCCTTTTGCGAGAACTTTAGTGCATTTGATAGGCCATTCAACAAAACTTTGCGTAACATTGATGTATCAGAAATAAAGTCCGACAAACTTTCATCCAACATCGTTAAAATTTGCTGGCCAGGTCTTCGCATCCCATCCAACTCTGTGACCAAATCAGCTAAAAATTCGGGCACTTCAAATGTATCTGGACGAACTTCTACTTTTCCAGCTTCTAATTTACCTACTGATAAAAATTCCTCGAGAATTTCCGTTAAATGCGCCACTGATGATTTAATCCGCTGAATATGTTGTCTTCTTTTGGGCTGGTCAGCCGACTCAGAATATTTTTCAATCAACGATGCCGACGATAATATGGAAGTTAAAGGGGTTCTAAACTCATGTGAAGCCATGGAAACAAAACGAGTCTTCAAGTCTCCCAGTTCTATTTCTTTTTGAAGGGATTGTTCAAGTTCTTTGGTTTGTAATTCCAATTGTTCCAAGGTTTGTTGCAAGGCGTGCGTACGCGCCTCCACTTCGGCTTCTAAGGATTCATTCAATTGGTTAATTTCTTGATTACGCAAAATCAATTCCATTTCAACTTTGCGCTTTAGGGTTACATCACTGACAAAAGCAATGTAATACATCTGCTCATCGGACTTAAAATGGCTCAACGAAATTTCAATCGGAAAGAGGGATTCGTCTTTTCGCTTGGCTTTTAAATCTAGGCCAACGCCCATCGGTCGAGAAACAGGACGGTGATTAATTTTACCTAAATGTCCTTCGTGTTTCCCCTTGAGGTGATTAGGAATTAAAATGGAAATATTTTGGCCCATCAATTCAACTTCCGAATAACCAAATAAACGGTGTGCGTATTCATTTGACAGGATTATATCAAAGGAGGCATTCGTCACAATGATACCAATGGCAGCCTCGTGAAAAATAGCTTCAAAATGCACAGGAAGAGGAAATAAAGATTTTAGCATCAGAATAAATAAGGACCTAATTTACAAAATTCCCTTCAGTTTGACTAAGGATGATACACCTGAACCGCTGCTTTTTTTACATCGAATTTGTAAAAGAGTACATTTTTAAAATTTCCTTGCTTGTACATCTCCGCTTGATCAAAAAAATGAGGCGAATTCACATCGCCACTTTGACCACCGGCCAATAAACTATATGCCTTAATCGTAGGGCCAAATTCGACTGCTGCGACAAAACTATTCCCATTTACACCATACCACTTATCAGAGCCCTTGTATGGTTTACTTGTGTAGGAGGGAAGCTGCCCCCAAGCTGACGAGGTAAAGGCAACGGGAATGCTCGGTTTTGTATCATCAAAATCCTGGCTATTGGAAATTCGTTGGAAGCGATTCACCGCTCCCCAGGTAATTTTCCAAGTACCAAATTGTACATCCATCTTCGCTTTCACTTGCGATAATGCCGTTAACAAAAGTTCTGAAGATGCATTTGATGCAAATTGGGTAAAATTCATCACGGGATCTGTTTCGCCTCCGAATGTCCTAATCTTAGGTATCGTTGGCAAAAGTTGATTCGCCCATCGAATCGCTACATGCTGGGCAATGGAACTTTCCGCAGCATTTCGATTCCATGCTCCTAAGCTATCAACCAATTCTTTCAATTCCGGAATTGGATTTTTCGTATAAGCCTTTACCAAACTAGGTATTAAGACGTCAAAAGCCGCTAAATGGCGGTCATATCCGATACGAATCAACTCATCTAAATCCAATGACTTCGCGTTCTTGAATAAACGCACAGCGTTCTTATCACGGAAGTTCTCCCCATCAGGTGCCATGTAGGCCGGATAATTCGCACGCAAGGGACTTGCACTACCTGAAACCGTGAAAGGAGTAGAGTTGCAGTTTTGTATCCAAGCGGTTTGTGGATTGATGACCTGAACAATTTGATCGACCGCGTGTAAACCTTTCCAATCATTCGATGACTTGGTCCCATCTTGAACCAATCCCCAATCTTGACGAGGATCTCTAACAGGAACAAAGTTCCCATGCCAATAGGCAATGTTCCCTTTGTTATCAGCATATACCGTATTATTCGAGGTATTCGCACGCATCGCCATGATGCGATTATAGGATTCCAATCCGGTCGTTTGGGTTCGAAGCCAACTCTGTTCCAAACTTTTCAAGGATCTGTTGTAAGAACGAACCGAAATCCATTGGCCATTCCGCTTCGCCATCACGGCACCGCGGTGGGTAAAATAAGCTGTTATTTCACGTGACTGGGTTTCACCTTTTACGCGTAAATGGATTTTTTTGAGTTGCATCGGCCGCCAAGTACCGTCAAGTTTATAATAGGGGATACCTTGCCGCATTTCGACTTGCTCTTGGTACATATCCGAAACATCTACTTGACTCGATGTATGCATCCAACCTCCGTAAGCATTAAAACCTTGATAGACAAAAAACTGTCCCCACGTAACGGCTCCATACACATTCATCCCTGTTTCACTATTGACATGAATCTCAGGACGGAAGTAAAAGGTCACATGCGGATTTATGTACAACAATGCATTCCCTGATTTAGATAAGGATTTCCCTACAGCAAAGCCATTTGATCCCGTTAAATCTTCATCAAGCACCTTGTTAGCTTGAAACGCGAAGGTCGGATTAAGTCCATAAAAATCAGCCACTTCCTTTTCCGTAACATCACCAGTAGAAATGGCACCAATAGATCCATCTGTCCAAAGCAAGGGATACCAAGGCTCGAAATGCGTTAACAGCGCGGGTTTTACCTCCGGGTGTTTATACAGGTAATAATTAATACCATCGGCATAGGCATTCAACAATTGCTTTAACCAAGCTGGACTGCGATGGTAATCGGCTTTTGCTTCTTGGGGGTCAATAATCAAACGAAGATATAAGTCATTAGCTAATTGCTTTTCTCCATCTACTTCGGCTAGTCGACCTAATTTCTCAATATAATTTCGCTCCACGCGGGAAAAATCATCTTCACACTGCGCATACAACATACCAAAAACAGCATCTGCATCGGACTTGCCATAAATATGTGGGACACCAAATGAATCTCTGTAAATGGTCACATGATTAGCTTGAGCTTTCCAACGTGTTAATTCGGGCGTTGCTAAAAGACTAGTAGATGTAAATAGAAGTAGCAGAAGTTTTTTCATAGTCGATGAGGTATAAACAAAAATAGAAAATTAGCTGAAACGATGGTTGGCCTCAACAAAAAAAGCACGCGATTGCGTGCTTTCTACGATGAAAGTTTAAAGCTTATTGAACCTCCAAGTAGGCTCTTTCGACTAGGCCACCTTCTTTCGCTAAGCCTTGAACACCTGATTCTAAGGTTATTACGCGTCGAGTTACTTTATTCGATTTACCCTCGTGGGTAAATGTCAATACTAAATCAAAAGGCGCGGCAGTAGAAATCTTAGTCTGCAACAATAAATTAGCTGGAGGACCCTTCATTTCTTTATCAGCAGCTAAAAGTGTCTCAAGAACCTTACCTGTGGTATCAGCCACTTCAACCGAAACGCCTGCGAAAGCAGCTTCCTTGCCTTTTTGCAACAATAAAACTACTGCATGTCCTTTGGTTGAATCCAAGGTTTTCTTTTCAGCGAAATTCACTGTTTGGGGTCGTTTAGCACCACTAGCAAAAATACGTCCAAACTCAGCGACTGGTTCCAATACTTCCGTTACTGATAGAACTAAAATGATACCTGTTATCAAAGAAGCGGCAACTAATTCCTTTTTGATGGATCCACTTTTACGGTCTTTCGAATAGGCCTTAATTGAATCCCAGTTATTTAGGATATGAAATATAGCGAAGCCGATAAATAACAAACCAAAAATGGTATGCGTCATTTCAATGAAGTGAGCCTTTTGCTTCACATAAAGTAAAATACCCGTCAGGGCTAATAGAAAAAAGGCAAGCGCAACGGTCAAGCTAATAAGGTTTTTGTTTTTCATGGGTTTAATTTTTTTTTTAAATTGGTCACAGCAATTGAATTTCAGAAAACAAATTCGACAAAAGCCGGAAATTCTCCAACATAAACCGATAAATAGGTATAAAAACTTCACTTAGGTCTTTTTAACTTGCGAGTCTATTTAAACCTATGCTTTTGAAAATTCTATACTTATTTCTATTCCTGTCTATTTCATTTGTTGGCCTGAGTCAAAGCCAATCAAAAGGTAAACTTAGTGGACAAATTATTGAGGCTAACTCGACAATTCCCGTTCCTTTCTCAAGCATTCGTATTCAAACGGCCAATCCTGTCAAATTGATTAGTGGTGCAATTGCGAATGAAAAAGGTGAGTTCAGTATCGAAGTAACGCAAGGCATTTACGATGTCATCATCGAGAGTGTAGGATTTGAAGTACAAACGCTCAAACAAGTCCAAATCAGTAAATCCACGGCATTAGGTCAAATTCAAGTGAAAGCAAGTACACAAACCTTAGCCGAGGTAACCGTCAAAGGTCAAAAATCCAGCATGGAGCTTGCCTTGGATAAACGTGTGTTCAATGTGGGTACAGATGCGGCCAACAAAGGGGCAACGGCAGCTGAAATATTAGGTAACCTACCTTCCGTTCAAGTGAGCGGTGAGGGGGGCGTTAGTTTACGCGGGAGTGAAAATGTTCGGATTTTGATCGACGGTAAGCCTTCTACGCTTGTTGGAATCAATGGTTCCTCCGGACTACAATCCTTACAAGGAAATCTGATTGATAAAGTAGAGATCATTACTAATCCATCCGCCCGTTATGAGGCAGAGGGGATGGCTGGTATTATAAATATCGTTTTAAAGAAAAATCAAAACCAAGGCTTCAATGGTGCGATTGAGACCACACTGGGTTATCCAGAGAATTTTGGAGGGACAGCCATCATCAATTACCGTAAGAACAAACTGAATTTCTTTTTGAACTATGGCTTATTCTACCGAAGAACACCCGGAAGAGGCAATTTGTATCAGGAGGTTTATACGGGAGAACAAACCAATTACCTCCAACAAACTAGCCAAAACAATGTAACAGGTTTAGTGAATAACATCCGTGGGGGAGCCGATTACTTTTTTAATGATAAGACCATTCTGACGGGTTCTTATATTTTCCGCAGTACCCATGTTCGACGTATTACGGACTTCTATTACCTTGACTATCGCAAATCGCTGAACAGCCTATATTCGAATACGTATCGCCAACAAGATGAAAAGGAGACGGAACCCAATGCGGAATATGCGCTAACATTTAAGAAATCCTTTGCCAAAAAAGGGAAGGAGTTCTCCGCCGACTTGCGGTATTTGGATTATTGGGAACAATCAGATCAAATTTACACACAGCGAAGTCAATTCGGAGACGGAACGCCATACCCGGAAAATTCTTTGGTTCAAAAGGCATTAAATGACGAATATGAACGCCAATGGATTCTTCAATCGGATTATACGACGCCAATGGGTAAAGATGGCAAAATCGAAACCGGCTTGCGCACAAGCTTTCGGGATATGACAAATGATTACACCGTCACGCAATTACAAAACGATGGAAGTTTTGCTGTCATGCCTGGTTTACAAAACATATTCGTTTACAATGAAAATATTTCCGCTGCCTATTTGATTTTGGGAAACAAAAAGAACAAGTTTTCATATCAATTTGGACTTCGAGGGGAATTAACCGATATACAGACAGAGTTAAAACAAACGCAAGAAAAGAACCCGCGTAATTATGCGAATCTATTCCCGAGTGCACACTTCACCTATGCAGTTAATTCAAATAGTTCGTTCCAATTAGGGTATTCACGTCGGGTGCGTAGGCCAACTTACAACGAATTGAGTCCCTTTGTAACATTCTCAGACAATCGGAATTTTTTCTCGGGTAATCCCAATTTGAACCCTGAGTTTACAAATTCATTTGATTTAGGTCATTTGAAATATTTCGATGCGGGAAGCTTAAGTTCCTCCATTTACTATCGCTATACAACGGGTAAAATCGATCAAATTAGAACGGTAGATGCACAAGGGTTTTCGAAAAGTTTGCCACAAAACTTTGCAGACCAACAATCCATGGGGATTGAATTAACGAGTTCGTTTAATGTTTCAAAAAATTACAAAGCTGATTTGAGTTTTAATGGCTTTCGAGCAGTGATTGATGCGAGTAATATTAATGCAGCTTATTTGGTCGATATGTATTCCTGGTTTGTTCGGCATACCTCACGCATTAAATTAGGATCGGGAATTGATGCGCAGATACGTGCTAATTACGAGGCGCCACAAAAAACAGCACAAGGAACGCGTGGAAATATTACTTGGATGGACCTTTCTGCAACAAAAGATATCATGCAAGGCAAAGGAACCTTGAGCTTAAATGTATTGGATGTATTCAATTCTCGAATCATGCGCATGGAAACCAACGGAGGTACATTTTATACAAACCGGGAAATGCAGGGCAGATTGAGACAAATAAATATTACTTTTAACTACCGATTTAATACCACCAAGCAAGCCGCGAAACAGCGTCGAAGCATGATGGACGAAGAGAATTAAGTTATAAACCTATGAAACAAAAGATTTTACTAGCTGCAGGTTTACTGCAATTAATTGCAATAGGCTGTACAAGCTCCCAAGAAAAAGCGACATATCAAGTCATTTTTGAGGATCAAGATCAAATCGCTGAACGTGCGCAAACAGCCAAAGAAAAATTGCCGATTAAAATTACCCCTGGTATGCTGATCACACGTTGGGCATCAGATAGTCTGGCACCAGACCCTGTTGCAATCGATATCGATGATCAAGGAGCAATTTACCTGAATAGTACCAATCGGGGGAAGGTTTCTGAGTTTGATATTCGAGGCCATCGCGATTGGATGACCGAATCCATCGGTTTTAAAACAGTTGAAGATCGTAAAGCATTTTTACATCGTACGTTCGCTCCTGAAAACAGCGATAAAAATGCCTGGTTACCTGACTTAAATGGAGATGGCATTCATGATTGGCATGATTTAACCATCGAGAAGGAGGAAATTTGGAAGTTAGAAGACAAAAATGGAGACGGGTTTGCAGATCAAAGTACACGCATATTAAATCAATTTAATCAAGAAGTTACAGACGTAGCCGGAGGCTTATTAGTGCGTAAAAAAGATGCCTTTGTGGCAATTGGCCCCGACTTATGGCGCTTAGATAATACCCACAAGAAAGGTTTATGGACAAATGCCAAATCGATTGCTACCGGTTTTGCTGTTCATATCGGTTTCGGTGGACACGGGATGTCGAGTGTCATCGAAGGACCTGATGGGAAGATCTATTGGCAAATTGGAGACATAGGCGCCAACATCACCACGGTGGATGGACGAAACTTACCCAATCCCAATTCAGGCGTATTAGTTCGTTCAAATCCCGATGGTACTGATTTCGAAATTGTTGCCTATGGGATTCGTAATACGCATGAATTTGCCTTTGATCACTATGGAAATATCATCAGTTCGGATAACGATGGAGATCATCAAGGGGAAAGTGAGCGTTTAGTACATATCGTTGAGGGGGCAGATATTGGTTGGCGTTCCAACTGGCAATATGGAAAATACACGGATCCGAAAAACAATTTATACAAGGTTTGGATGGATGAAAAGTTGTATTTACCTCGTTGGGAAGGCCAAGCAGCTTACATTATTCCACCCATCCGTAATTACCACAATGGACCCACGGGAATGGTGTTTAATCCGGGTACGGCATTGGGAAAGAAATGGCAAAACAAGTTTTTCTTAGTGGAATTCGTTGGAAATGCGAACAATTCACACATTTGGGCATTTGATTTAAAGCCTAAAGGGGCATCCTTTGATTTTAATTCCGAAGTTGATGTGGTGAGTGGCATATTACCTACAGGCATTCGATTTGGTCCGGAAGGGGCACTTTATGCGGCCGACTGGGTAAATGGATGGGATGCCAAAAACTTTGGACGTGTTTGGAAATTAGATGTAACTGCTGAAACAAATGATTTAGCCGTTGAACGTCAAAAAACAAAGGAATTGATTCAAATGGATTATGCAAAAGCACCATTGAACCAACTAAGTGAATTGTTGTATTACGGTGATATGCGGGTCAGACAAAAGGCGCAATTTGAATTAGTAGCTCGGGGTGAATCAACCATTTTGAGTCAAGCGATCAGTCAAAAAGACAATCAATTAGCTCGTGTGCATGGAATTTGGGGAATGGGCCAACTGGCTAGAACGAAACCTGGATTAAATGAGGGCGTATTGCCTTTGATTCAAGATTCGGACCCTGAAATTCAAGCACAGGCAATTAAAATTTTGGGCGATAATAAGTATCAAGCTGCTGCTGAATTGATTATTCCTCGATTAGCTTCAACTTCAGCGCGTGTACAATTCTTTGCTGCGCAGGCTTTGGGAAGAATGGGAGCGGAGCAAGCGGTCAATCCTTTATTGGATTTAATCAAACAAAATCAGGATCAAGATGTGTACTTACGTCATGCCGCCGTTTTAGCATTAAGTCGGATTGGAAAAGTTGAGCCAATCGCCGCATTAGCTTCGTCTTCTAATCGATCATTGCGCATTGCTGCCGTATTGGTATTACGTCGAATGAAAAATCCGGCTGTTGCACAATTCTTGCAAGATACCGACGAATACATTGTTGCAGAAGCTGCTCGTGCCATTCACGATGATGAATCCATTCCCGCGGCATTGCCAGCTTTGGCACAAACCTTATCCGTAAACAAATGGACGTCAGAGGTAATTATTCGTCGGGCCATCAATGCTTGCTTGCGCGTAGGTACGTCAAAGGAAATTGACTTATTGGTTGCTTATATTCAACGCCAAGATATTCCTGATGCCATGCGAGCAGAAGGTATTGCAACGTTGGGAACGTGGGGAAATCCATCCGTATTAGATCGGGTCGATGGTCGCCATCGTGGGGCATTGGATCGTAAATCATCGGATGTTGTGGCAAAAGTTGCCGGAGTTATTCCAGGTTTCTTAAAAAGCAAAAATTCAGAGGTTTTGATTGCAACAGGTACATTGATTTCTGAATTAGGCATTCAAGATGTAAAATCGGAACAAACGCAACTGTTCTTAAATCACCCAAGTCCGAAAGTGAGAGCGAGTCAATTAAGCTCATTAACAGACCTTCAGGACATTAATTTACCCTTACTCTTGCAGAAGGGAATGGAAGATGCAGATCGCAATGTTCGCGCATTGGCATTGGGTTCTTTAAACAAGATAAAAATATCGAAAAACCAATTAGGCGCATTAGTTAGCCCCATATTTGAAAAAGGAAGTGTTCCTGAACAACAACAATTATTACAGAGTATTGCTAAAATGCCTGCTGATAACACACAAGATGTATTGGCGGATTTAATTGCTCGTATGGTTGACAACAAATTGCCAGCCGGAATTAAATTGGATTTGATGGAGGCAGTTCAAGCAACACAATCCGAGAGATTAATTGCCAAATTGGATGCGCTTAAAACCAAAGGTACTTTGACAGATGAATTTATGGATGCCCTGTATGGCGGGAATATACAAGCTGGAAATATGATCTTTACGCGCAATCAATCCGTTGAATGTATTCGTTGCCACAATGTGGGAGGTGATGGAGGCATTGTGGGTCCCTCATTAAAGGGAATCGGTAGTCGGTTGACTCGTGAGCAAATCCTACAAGCTTTAATTGAGCCAAGTGCACGCATTGCACCCGGTTATGGAATGATTTCCTTGGTGTTAACAGATGGCCAAGAAGTCACGGGAACGGTTATCCTAGAAACGGAAAATGAAATTCAATTGAAGACGAGTGAAGCGGAACCTTTACGCATTGCCACTGCACGGATCAAGTCACGCGAAAATTATCCATCGAGTATGCCTCCAATGGGGTCAATGATGAGTAAACGGGAAATTCGTGACGTTGTGGAGTATTTGGCTTCGCTGAAGAGCAAGTAGAATAAAGAGTTAAGAACTAAGAGGTAAGAACTAAGAGGTAAGAGGTTAGACGTTGGACATTAGACGTTTGACGTTAGTTTCGGGAAAGATTTTTCTGTCGGAAGTCTAGAAACGGATAAACTGCGACAACAACCCTTAATTCTTAGTTCTTAGTTCTTACCTCTTAGTTCTTACCTCATAGCTCTTAGTTCTTAGTTCTTACCTCTTAGCTTTTTTACCTATATTTGCACCATGCGTTTGTTAAAACTCTTCTTATTGTTCGTTTCAGTTTGCTTCTTTACGACGATTACGTCGGCAAAGCAAGTATGGGGATTACAAGAAGTAGTATCATCAACAAACCAAAAACAAATTAAAAAAACAGAACCTAAAACGCTCTCGTTTATCAATTTGTTGATTGAAGAGACCGATACGAGTGAAGATGAAGATGATTCACATGAGGTTTCAATTTTTCATTTACCCCAATCATCAGAATTTACCTACCCACATGTGGGGGCAATTGCTTTAGCAAACGCACACTTAACCTATGCAAAGGTTAACCACAATTCAACTCCCTTATTTATTCAATTCAGGAATATCAGGCTATAGGAAATACTTTCACGAGTAATCCTTTATTCAATCGCCTAAACTAGTGGAATAATCCCACGACGATATTCTTATGCAACACAAATTTGATTTGCATCAAGTGATTCATGAACTGAAACACTTTTTGCCCGCACAAGCTCCTCTGATGGACTTTGTGCACCATAATACCTTACATGCATTCCAAAACCTACCTTTCCATGAGGCACTTGAAACGGCTCATGTAAAATTGGGCTATCAGGTTTATTTCCCATTAGCTACTTTTCGCAGTCTACATAAAACGGGACGAATTTCAGATGAAATCATCGACCGTACCTTAACCCAAAAAAAAGGTAAAGCGAAAGAAATTTGGAAAGGAAAACTTTTACATAGCCAATACGAGGCATTGGAACATGCGCGCGTAGGTAAGCTACGTGGCCAATGGAAGAAACAAAACAACATTGATTTAGATTCTTTGGTACATCCAACCTTGTTTCGCTTATTAGGTAGCTACCTCGATCAAGGGATTTCGATTTGGAATTTTCCCATTGATGATATGTCATTTTTAGAAGCAATTCGAAAATTAGAGGCTAGTAGTTGGGTCAGTATTTTCAAGCAAAAATCAACGCAAGCGCTATTATTTAATGAAAATACGCGTATTGAAGATCTGTTGATTTTGTTAGTTGGTAAAAACGAAGCCTATTATGAGCAATATCTATATGACCAACAATTTGCTCACCAAGGTTGGTCGGGAATGGTATCTACGGTTGAAGATCTTCCACAAACCTTATTGGACAAGCGTCAAATTACATTAGAGGAATTGATTCTTTTGGAATTGTTGCTTGAATTAGATGCATTGGATCACAGGTTAGGAACATGGCAACCCTTGGATCAGCACCTAACTGAAGCCATTCCTGGATTGCATGACCCAATTGTTAAATCAGAACAGTTGGAGGTCCTATCCCTTTGGCAAGAAGCCTTTGAATGGACCTATTACGATCAGGTATTAAAAGGCTTGCAAACTGAGGATGTAGCATATATTGCCCCTCATCAAAAAACCTTTCAAGGGTTATTCTGTATCGATGATCGTGAATGTTCCTTCCGCAGATATTTGGAAAACTTAGATCCTGCTTGTGCGACATTCGGTACACCGGGATTCTTTAGTGTTGAATTTTTCTACCAACCCACAGGAGGGAAGTTTTACACAAAACTTTGTCCTGCGCCTGTAACACCGAAATACCTAATCAAGGAAATCGGAGAGGATAGAAAACGAGAGAAGGATTTACATTTCTCGAAGCATAATCACAACTTTTACAGCGGCTGGTTGTTTTCGCAAACCCTGGGATTCTGGTCGGTAGCCAAATTATTCATCAATCTATTTAAGCCGAGTATGAGCCCGGCGACCGCATCTTCCTTGCGACACATGGATAAATATGCGGGATTACAAGTGGATTTCGATGCCCTACATGGAGAGGAGAGTGGCCTCCAAGTAGGATTCAAAATTGAGGAGATGGCGAATCGGGTTGAGGCACAATTGCGAAGCATTGGATTGGTTGAAAATTTTGCACCGATTTTATATGTCGTAGGACATGGTGCGAGCTCGGTCAACAATCCCCATTATGCGGCCTACGATTGTGGGGCATGTTCGGGTCGGGCGGGTTCCGTGAATGCGCGTGTCATCAGTCAGATGGCCAATAAACCTGAGGTTAGAGCTATTTTGGCAGAACGTGGAATCCATATTCCTGAAACAAGCATTTTTGTGGGTGCATTGCATGATACAACGCGTGATGAGATTGTTTTTTACGATGATCAAATTACTTCAGAGGATTACAAGCAGCTGCATGCACAGCATGAAATTGTGTTCAAAAAGGCCTTGGATTTAAATGCCAAGGAACGCTCTAGAAGATTCGAATCCATTAATTCTAAGGAATCAGCCGAATCAATTCATGAGAAAATTCGTACACGCTCTGTTTCGATTTTCGAACCTCGTCCAGAACTGAACCATGCTACAAATGCATTGGCCATAGTCGGAAGAAGGGAATTGTCCAAGGGATTATTTTTGGATCGCCGGTCATTCTTGAATTCATTCGATTATCGCGTAGATCCAGCTGGAGATTATTTATTCAATATTCTGAAGGCTGCTGCACCAGTTTGTGGCGGGATTAATCTTGAATATTATTTTTCACGTGTTGATGGGGAAAAATTAGGTGCGGGAACGAAGTTGCCACATAATGTCATGGGACTCTTTGGGGTTGCGAATGGGATTGATGGCGATTTGCGTCCTGGATTACCTGCTCAGATGACCGAGGTTCATGATCCAGTTCGTTTGCTTTTAATTGTTGAACACTTCCCAGAAGTTGTTTTGAAAACAATACAAAAAGCAGCTGAAACCTACGAATGGTTCATCAATGATTGGGTGAAATTGGTCGCGATACATCCTGAAACGCGTGCCTTGTTTGTTTTTGACAATGGTTCCTTTACGCCATATAAGCCTTTGGTTAAATCCTTAGAGGTGATTAAAAATGTCGAATCGGTCATTGAAAGCAACCAAGAGAATTTCCCTGTGTATTTATTAAATCAAGACTAATATGACCATAAACACCTTATTACCCTTGTTTATTTGGGTACCGATGATCGGTTTTTTGGTAAGTCTGATCTTACCCAAAAACAATGAAAAGTTGATTTCCGGCGTGGCATTTACAACCCTGAGTATTCAGCTTTTCGCTGCCATGATTTATGTCGTGGATTGGATACTAACGGGTGCAAATACCTTTCAAGTAAAGGAAATCATCTTGTTTCAAAACGAGGATTACATTTTTCAAATTGATTTCTTGTTTGACAAAATCACGGCTGTGTATTTACTCGTGGGCGCCTTGCTAACATTCATGGTTACCTTATATTCTCGCACCTATTTACATCGGGAGGCAGGATATAAGCGTTTTTTCAACACGACCTTGTTCTTTTATTTGGGTTATAGCATTACGACCTTATCAGGGAACTTGGAAACGCTGTTTGTTGGCTGGGAAATACTCGGGATTTCATCTTTTCTTTTGATTTCCTTTTATCGAGAGCGCTATTTACCTGTCAAAAATGCGGTAAAAGTATTTTCAATTTACCGCATTGGGGATGTTGGATTGATTTTAGCGATGTGGGCGAGTCACCATTTATGGGGACGAAATATTACCTTTTTCCAACTGAATAATGCGGAATTGGTGCATGAGCACTTGCTTCAGCATAGTTTCATTGGGGTGTTTATTTCGTCCATGATTTTATTATCTGCTGCGGCTAAATCGGCTCAATTGCCCTTTTCATCTTGGTTACCACGTGCCATGGAAGGTCCTACGCCATCAAGTGCTATTTTTTATGGTTCCTTGTCGGTGCATATCGGAGCATTTTTATTGTTGAGAACTTTTCCATTTTGGGAATACCAAAGTTCGGTTCGAATCTTAATCATCGCATTAGGGCTCCTGACGGCGATTATCGCAACGGGGATTGCCCGTGTTCAGTCTTCGGTAAAAAGTCAAATCGCCTACGCATCCATTGCGCAGATAGGACTGATTTTCATTGAGATTGCGCTGGGATTCGAATCATTGGCATTATTCCATTTTGCCGGAAATGCCTTTTTGCGAACGTATCAATTATTGGTTTCGCCATCGGTTGTAAGCTATTTGATTCGGGAACAATTTTATTCGTTTGAACCGAGAGCAAAAACAATCGAAGATTCTTTTCCAAAGCGTTTGCAGTATAGCATTTATGTCCTTTGTTTAAAGGAATGGAATTTGGATACGATGTTGTATGAATACTTCTGGAATCCATTGAAATGGGCGGGGAATAAATTAAACTTCATCAACGGTCGTCGATTAATGTTGTTTTTCATTCCGGTATTTGCGCTTGGATTTTATGCCATGAAGCAGACGCATTTGCTACCCGAAAACTTACAAGAAGCGACACCTGTTGTCTTTGCTAGTTTTGGATTAATTCTGGTATTCAAATCCTTCACCCAACGTCAATCGGTTCGATTGGCTTGGATTTTGGTTATTATGAATCACTGCTGGATTGCATTAGCCATTTCATTCAATGAGAAATTTGACCAAATGGAAAATGTTCTTTACCTCAGTGGCATTTTCGTCGCAGGGATTGTTGGCTATCTAACATTACAGCGCCTATTCCGCATTGAAGGCAAAATCACCTTGAGTCGTTTTCAAGGACTTTCCGAAACGCATCCAAAGATAGCATTAGTCTTTTTATTGGCTTGTTTGGGATTGACAGGTTTTCCGATTAGCCCAGCATTCATCGGAGAAGACTTGATTTTCTCACATATACATGAAGATCAATTTGCGCTCGCTGCCATCGTTTCCTTAAGTTTTATTTTGGATGGCTTAGCCGTTATCCGCATTTATGCGCGTGTGTTTATGGGACCTAATTCCAAAACGCATGCCGAATTTTCAAATCGCTATTTTTAAAATACCTTACCCATGAAAAATAATAACATAGTACCTCAAGATGGCTTCGCGGGCCTAAAAGAAAATTTCGCGAATGATGCAATCGCTGGATTCATCGTATTTTTATTGGCACTTCCGTTAAGTTTAGGTATCGCCAAAGCTTCTGATTTCCCACCGATTATGGGATTAATTACGGCCATTATAGGTGGTATGATTGTGAGCTTTTTTGCTGGATCACGTTTAACGATTAAAGGCCCTGCGGCAGGATTAATTGTTATTGTGGCTGGTGCTGTTGCTGAATTTGGAGGCGGTGAAACCGGTTGGCATTTAGCGCTTGGCGCGATGGTCGTTGCCGGTATTGTCCAAATCCTTTTTGGAGTATTCAAATTAGGGAAATTGATGGATTTCTTTCCGTTGTCGGCCGTACACGGTATGTTGGCTGCCATCGGTTTAATTATCATTGGTAAGCAAATTCCGGTTTTATTGGATGTGAACCCTGCCTTATCTAAAGGAAAAGAACCCTTGGAATTATTTGCTTCGATTCCTGAATTCATTGCGAATTGGGATCCCAAAGCTACGTTGATTGGGGTGATTAGTTTAGCCATTATGATGGGTTGGCCTTATATTAATAATAATTTCATCAAGAAAATTCCGGCACCTTTGGTGGTATTAGCCATAGCTATTCCGGCAGAACTCTACATGGATTTCCAAACAACAGAGCCTAAATATGCTTTGGTACACATAGGAAACCTCATGGATAACATTAACATCAATGCTAGCTTTGCTGGTTTTGCACAAACTGGGACATTCATCAAGTATGTGATCATGTTTGCTTTGGTTGGATCATTGGAATCGCTCTTAACCGTAAAGGCCATGGACATGTTGGATCCATTTAAGCGTAAATCGAATGCCAACAAAGATTTAATTGCTACGGGAATTGGTAACACATTTGTAGCTTTCTTGGGTGGTTTGCCTATGATTTCCGAAGTGGCACGATCATCAGCTAATATTGCGAATGGCGGAAAGACGCGTTGGGCTAATTTCTTTCACGGATTTTTCATTTTGATTTTTGTGTTGTTAGCCTCTCACTTAATTGAGTTAATTCCCAATACAGCATTAGCGGCCATGTTGATTACGGTCGGCATTAAATTAACGCACCCCAAAGAGTTTATTCATACGTTAGAAATTGGTAAAGAGCAATTATTGATTTTTATCGTAACGATATTATTTACGCTAGGGGTCGATTTATTGGTTGGTATAGGTGCCGGAATATTAACCGAGATATTGGTAAATCTATTTAATGGCAAACCAATCAGTGCCATTTTCAAAGCGCCTACAGAGGTTTCATTTACCGATGACGCTTACCTGGTAGAAATTTCGGAGGCAGCTGTATTCACCAATTACTTAGGTATCAAACGTAAGTTGGAAGCAATTCCTCCGAGTTTCTTCGTTACGATTGACCTCTCGAAAACGAATTTAGTTGATCATTCGGTCATGGAGAATTTGGAACACTTCAAGCATGATTA
>JBEEOB010000116.1:0-3533 GCA_041191865.1 Bacteroidota bacterium | reverse complement strand
TTTACGACATGATTCACCCAAATGCATCCGAAAAAGCAACCGTTCGTTCGGTATTTATTATCGGACCTGACAAAAAAATCAAATTAACACTAACTTATCCTGCCTCTACAGGAAGAAATTTTACAGAAATTTTACGTGTAATAGATTCGCTCCAATTAACCGCAAATTACCAAGTGGCAACTCCGGCTGATTGGCAAAATGGTGAAGACGTAATTATCACACCAGCTGTTTCAAATGAGGACGCTGTAAGTAAATTCCCCAAAGGATTTACGACCATCAAACCTTATTTACGTAAAACACCTCAACCCAACATTTAGGGGTTTTAATCTAACTAAAGGGGTATAAGTCTGACTTATATCCCTTTTTTAATACCTGATAAAATTGTATTTTTGAGAATTAATAAGCCAACAGCATAAACATGACATTATCCAATATTGATTTTTCGAAAACGCAAGCCTTCCAACAATTACGTGAAGATCATAAAAGACTTTCAACGATTCCGTTAAAGTCTTTATTTGAAAAAGACGCTAAGCGCCAAGAAAAATTCAGCCTATTAGACCAGAATATATTTCTCGATTATTCGAAAAACATACTAGATGAATCTACGTTTTCACATCTCGTTGCATTAGCCGAGGAATGTGGATTAAAGGATGCCATTCAAGCTCAATTTTCTGGTGTAAAAATCAACAAAAATGAGAACCGAGCTGTGCTCCATACAGCTTTACGAGCTAAATCCACAGCATCCATTCAAATGGATGGAGAAGATATTATTCCTGCAATTCAAGCGGTGAAAGCGCACATGAAAGACTTTTCGAACCAAATCATTTCAGGTTCATGGAAGGGATATTCAGGCGAAACCATCACCGATGTTGTAAATATTGGTATTGGAGGATCAGATTTAGGTCCTGTTATGGTGACAGAAGCATTAAAACCGTATAAAAATCACCTCAACATACATTTTGTAAGTAATGTTGATGGAACACATATCGCTGAAACCTTGAAGAAGGTTAATCCGGCAACAACATTATTTTTAATTGCCTCCAAAACGTTCACGACGCAAGAAACGATGGCGAATGCCTTTACTGCACGCGAATGGTTTTTGGCAACAGCAAAAAATGAAGATGCAGTTTCTAAGCATTTCGTGGCTTTATCTACCAATGCAAAAGCTGTTAGCGCATTTGGTATTGATGTTGCTAATATGTTTGAATTCTGGGATTGGGTAGGTGGTCGATACTCATTATGGTCAGCCATCGGATTATCCATCTCCTTATCCATTGGATATGAAAACTTCGAATTGCTCTTGCAGGGAGCCCAGGAAATGGACGGACATTTTGCAAATGCCTCATTTGATAAAAACATGCCAGTTATTTTAGCTTTATTGGGCGTATGGTATGTCAATTTCTTTGATGCAGCCACGCATGCAATCTTACCTTATGACCAATACATGCATCGATTTGCCGCCTATTTCCAACAAGGAGATATGGAATCGAACGGTAAGTCGGTCGACCGCAATGGTAATCGAGTAACATATGCCACTGGCCCTGTTATTTGGGGAGAACCCGGTACAAATGGCCAACATGCATTCTATCAACTTATTCATCAAGGAACACAGTTAATACCTGCTGATTTTATTGCTCCAGCTATAACTCACAATAAAATTGGGAATCACCATACCTTATTAATGTCAAATTTCTTTGCCCAAACAGAGGCATTGATGAATGGCAAAACGAAAGAGGTTGTAGAGTCTGAATTAATTAAATCAGGTATGCCAGCGGATGAAATTGCTAGATTAAGCCCATTTAAGGTATTTGAAGGCAATAAGCCTACAAATTCTATTCTTGTCAAAGAGATTAACCCTAAAACCCTAGGTGCATTGATTGCCATGTATGAGCACAAAATCTTTGTACAAGGAGTTATATGGAATGTCTTTTCATATGATCAATGGGGCGTTGAATTAGGAAAGCAATTAGCTAATTCAATTCTCCCTGAATTAGAGCATAATGAAAAAATCCATTCGCATGATAGTTCTACGAATGGATTAATCAATCAATTTAAAGCTTGGCGCTAATTACTTAGCCGACATATATTGAATTAAATCAGAAATGGAGAGCACATGTTGTTCTCCATTTTTCATTTCTTTTAAGGCAACAGTTTGATCTTTAATCTCCTGTTCACCAATCACACCTACAAATGGAATGCCTTTTTTATCGGCAAATTCAAACGACTTCTTAATCTTGGCGATATCAGGATAAACTTCACAAGGGATAGAAAGCTTTCGCAATTGGTTCGAGATATTAATCGCCAAAGCTTGACCTGAATCATCAAAGTAAGTCAATAATAATTTACTAGCGCTAATTTGTATCGCTGGAAATAAATTCAATTCTCGCATCACATCAATGATTCGCTCAATACCAAAAGATATACCTACCCCGCTCATGTTAGGTAAGCCAAATGCTGCCGTCAAATTATCGTAACGACCGCCACCTACAATCGATCCGAAAGGAACATCAACTGATTTACCTTCATAAATCAACCCTGTGTAATAGCTTAAACCGCGCGCTAATTTAAAGTCGAAAATCAAATTTGAATTATCAAAACCATTTAAATCTGCCAAACGTAAAACTGTTTTAATCTCGGCCAAACCTTCAAGACCTAATGCATTATCAAGAAAAAACTCCTCTAGTAATTCAACTTTAGCAGTATTCGAGCCTTCAAAATTAAACAGCTTTTGAAGCGAATCAATTTGATCGTTTTGAAAACCGTTCGTTGAAAGTTCCAAAGCTACGGCATCCCATCCTATTTTATCTAATTTATCAATTGCTACGGCAAATGCTACAAATAAATCTGTCACACCTAATCGATCAACAATTCCCGCTAATATTTTGCGTGAATTGATAATTAGATTAGTTCTGAGATTGAGTGATTTGAAAATAGACTGAAATAATGCGACTAATTCAGCTTCATTTACCAACGAGTCTGAACCAATGATATCAGCATCACATTGATAAAATTCACGATACCTTCCTTTTTGCGGGCGATCTGCGCGCCATACGGGTTGAATTTGAGAACGTCTAAATGGGAAGGCTAAATCATTCCGATTCATCGCAACAAATCGAGCAAAAGGAACTGTTAGGTCATAGCGTAGGCCTTTTTCTGATATTTGCGGAAGCAATGCTCTTGAACCCATGGCAATGGGGTCTCCGGTCACTTTGCTTAAATAATCACCTGAATTGATAATTTTAAATAATAATTGATCACCCTCTTCCCCATACTTACCAGTCAATACAGCTAGATTTTCTATAGCAGGTGTTTCAATGGTTTGGAAACCAAAAGCCTCAAAATGTCCTTTAATGATGGAGAAAACATGCGTCCGGAGAGCCATTTCTTTGGGACCAAAATCTCTCGTGCCACGAGCGTTTGTAGGCTTTTGTAATACTTTCATAAAACAAATTTAATTATTCGAGGGATATTATTTGATATATAACCAATAATTCCTATTTTTGCAGACCAAAATTATTATCGACATGGCCGTA
>JBEEOB010000115.1:0-3194 GCA_041191865.1 Bacteroidota bacterium | reverse complement strand
AAAGAACTCTTTCAACTTCCAAGTCTACTCTCCAGCCGAAACCTTCCCGTAAACCCTTCAGTCAATGTGCTAGAAGCTTTTTCCTAGCGATTGGGAGTGCAAAGATGTAGGATTAATTTATAAATACCAACACCACGCCCGAAAATATTTTACCATAATGCGCTAATTCATTGAAAATCAGCGAGAATAATGAATAAAAAAACCTTGCAAATTTTTCATTTGCAAGGCCTTACATACAATCAAGTGGCTATTCTAGCCCAAAAATGGATATCTGAAATCCGTTGGCGATACAAATACCTCCTTCACCGTACGTGGCGAAACCCAACGCAATAAATTCAAATAAGAGCCTGCCTTATCGTTTGTTCCTGATGCACGCGCACCTCCAAATGGCTGCTGACCTACAACGGCTCCCGTACACTTATCATTTAAATATAAATTACCTGCCGCATTCACCAAAGCCGCCTTCGCATCCTCCAGCGCATATGCGTCTTGTGCAAAGATCGCTCCGGTTAAAGCATATGCTGAAGTCTCATCAACTAGTTTCAGCGTCTGCTTCCATTCCGCATCTGCATATACATAGATTGTCAACACCGGCCCAAAAATCTCTTCAACCATCGTTCTCGATTTTGGATTCTTTGTCAACAAGACCGTAGGCTCTACAAAATACCCCTTCGAATCATCGCAATTACCTCCTGCTACAACTGTCACATCCGCGTCTTTTTTGGCATCCGCAATAAATCCAGAAATCTTTGCAAAAGCTTTGGCATCGATAACCGCATTGACAAAGTTGCTGAAATCTTCCGTTCCGCCCATTTTGATTGCAGCTAAGTCTTCTTTAATATATGCCTCCACTTGAGGCCATAAAGAAGATGGAACATACGCCCGCGATGCGGCTGAACATTTCTGCCCTTGGTATTCAAAAGCCCCACGAATAATGGCCACAGCTAGTGCCTTAGGTTCTGCAGATGGATGCGCAACGACAAAGTCCTTCCCTCCTGTTTCTCCTACAATGCGTGGATATGATTTATAATTTGAAATATTAAGACCAATGTTTTTCCAAATCGTTTGGAACACCGCAGTCGAGCCCGTGAAATGAACACCTGCAAAATCGCGGTGATTAAAGACAACATCTCCCGCCTCAGGACCATCCGCAAATACTAAATTGATTACACCCGCAGGCAATCCTGCTTCAGTTAATATATCCATCAATAATCCTGCCGAATAAACTTGGCTCGGCGAAGGTTTCCAAACAACAGTATTCCCCATCAAAGCTGGAGCCGCAGGCAAATTACCTGCAATCGCTGTGAAATTGAATGGCGTTAAGGCATATACAAAACCTTCCAATGCGCGATACTCAACACGGTTCCACACGCCTGGTGAAGATATCGGTTGGTCTGCATAAATCTGCGAAGCATAATGCACATTGAAACGCAAAAAATCTACCCACTCACAAGCAGCGTCAATTTCTGCTTGAAAAGCGTTTTTCGATTGCCCCAACATCGTACGAGCATTTAAATCCATGCGGTATTTCGTTGCCGATAATTCCGCTGCTTTTAAGAAAATTGCTGCACGACGCTCCCACGGCGTTGCCGACCACGCAGCATGTGCTGCTAAGGCGGCATCAATCGCTTGGCCAACTTCCTTTTTCCCACCTTCATAATAATGACCCAAAACATGTTGGTGATCATGCGGACAAGTCATCGCAATCTTTTGCGCTCCTTGAACAGATTTTCCACCGATATTCATGGAGATATCGATTTGTTTGGCACGAAGTTCGGCCAACTTGTTTTGCAATTGCTCCCGTTCTTTCGATCCGGACGCATAGGCTAAAATAGGCTCATTAATAGGAGTAGGCACTTGAAAGAAACCTGTTGACATGGCTATATAAATTTGTTGATGTGTAATTCTTCGCAAATTACGCCTTTTAACATAAAATTCAAGGAGCAAAGTTCAAGTAGGGCTTTAATCGCTCCCAAACCAATGGGTCAATTAATTTAATCTGCATGAGCGCACCAAAGTCTACGATAACCCCATGTTGCTTGCGGAAATTCAAGACTACTTTGGCTTGCGCATAGGGTAAATAAGGATGCCTGAACTCATTCCAAATAACTCGGTTCACATATAGGGGTCTATAAACTCCCTTCCCGACTAAAAATTTACGTATATGTTGCTTCACCCAAATCGTATCTATCCCATATACTTCTTTCAGTTGGTCGGCTGAAGCAAAGCCACCCAAACGCTCACGAAAAGTTAATATCCGTTTAGCAAAGCCAGGCCCTATTCCTGGCAGAGCCAACCAGGTAATCGAATCCGCCTCATTAATATTTATCTCCCAATCTTGGGATTTTTTAACGTAATGCGAAAAAGAACGTTTTCCCTCATGTATAGGATAACTATGGCGCACGAATTTCAACTTTCTATTAGCGGCCTTTTGGGCCATGTAAATCTCCTCAAACTGCTTGGGAATAATCAAGTCGGCATCCTGTTTCAATTGTACATACAGATATAATGTATGAACCCCCATCCCGAGCACAAGCAACCCTAATAAAAAACTAATTCCCCGAATTTCTTGTCGGGTCATGCCAAGCGTAAAACGGAGGTAGAATTTTAGTCGGGAGAACATGGGGCAGTGGTTAGGAATATGTAAGCAGTCGCTAGTCGTCAGTCGCTAGTCGCCAGAGGTCAGTCACTAGTCATCAGTCACTATTCACTTGTGCAAACAATAACGAAAACCTGGAAAGGATCATTGCATCAACTAATTGATAAACATATGATGAGTTAAGAACTAAGAGTTAAGAGTTAAGATCTAAGAACTAAGAGTTAAGATCTAAGAACTAACAGTTAAAAATGAAAATCTTCCTTCGGACTTCGGACGCCGGACTGCCCACAAGCGACTAGCGACTGATGACCAGTGACTGACCACTAATAAAAAACCCCTCCCCTATTTGGCAATTAAAAAACTTTTACTAATTTTGCAGGCTATTTTAGGATTAACGCCTCCGGGCGAATCCGCAGTTTGTTTTTCTGAAACACAATTCTCTTATCGTAGGGGAGGCGCAAAGGGAAATCCAAACTGATCTCTACGAGGCATTCAGCTTTTAATTTTCGTCGGAAACGGCGAGAAATTGTGCCCACGGGCCATTTTTCATTTTAATTTAAAACGTATAAAGCCTTGAGTAACATCACTGCCACAG
>JBEEOB010000114.1:0-3184 GCA_041191865.1 Bacteroidota bacterium | reverse complement strand
AGCGGTAACGTCAACCCAAATTAAATTATGTGCTATATTTTCAAATTGAGTAATTGCCATTTTTAAAATTTTTAACTTGCTTTCGAAATCTACTCAAATATGCGTTTACTCGTTTATATCTCCTTCATTTTTCTTCTTGGAAGTTGTGGTGTCATACGAAATACCCCGAAATTTGGTTTACAGGATGGGGTCTACCAAACAAATCAAGAAAACGTGTTTATTGAAACTCAAAACGATACACTGTTCGTATTTTCTAAAAACGGCGGGAAACCATTAAATTCTCTCCCCCTAAGCACCACTTCACAACCCAGTAATTTTGCCTTCCAAAAATCAACTTTTGATTTAGATGTACTTGCCATACCTGTTAAGTATCGGGTAAGTCAATCTGGAATACCCGCACAATTAACAAGTGAAATTAATGCGGCCTTGTATGTAGGTAAGCGAAAAGATTACTTTCAGGTAAATTTTGAGAAAACCCCCACTAACAGATTCAAGAGGAAAATCGACCACTATGGCTTTTCCATTGGAGGTTTTGTGGGTTTGGGTAATTCGGTGATTAACAGCGATGTTAGTCAAGGATTAATCCCTTATGAATACCAGGGTTTTACTTTTTCCAAAGGCATCGCCGGCATTATTGCTATTAACAATTTTACCGTTGGAGTGGCCTACGGATTTGATAATTTGCTAGACAAAAATTCAAGTCAATGGATTTATAATCAAAAGCCCTGGATAGGACTGGCATTGGGATTGAACCTAAACTAATAGACGTCTCTACTGACCTAGAACCACAAATAATATCCGTTTAACGAATGTGGACTTGGTTTTTAAACGAAAAAAGTCACCATTTCTGATGACTTTTCTGCTTGCTCCCTTAATAGGTGGAATGTTGCAGCCCTTTTCAAATTTCAAATGAATTTTATTCCCCTTTCTCAGGAATAAAATTGACCTCTAAATTCAATTGGAGTCTTTTTAACGTGTTTTTTAAAATACTTAATGAAATTCGTGGTTTCCTCAAATCCTAATTCAAATCCGACCTCCTTGATGGAGCTTCCGGTATGAGCTAACAATCTTTTTGCTTCTAAAATTATCCGTTCATCAATTATTTCCTTAGGAGATTTTCCCAAAACAAAGTTTGTAGATTTATTCAATTTTTTTTCGGAAACGGACATCAATGAAGCAAACCGTTCAACGGATTTAATGTCTTTGTAATGGTCTTCTAATAGGTTTTTAAATAGGATGGTGTAATCAAACTCTTCGCCTTTTCGGATTTCTTTAAATCCGGAATTTCTTCTTTCTCTTTCCGCTAATAAAAGAAAATTATGTAATAAGTTGTGAAGAATGTCATGTTTAAATGCATCATTGGGTTTAGCAATTTCAAGTTCGATTTCTTTAAATATCGATAGGATGGGGGAATCTTTTTTTAGATTCAAAACCGGCTCTTCTAAAAAATCATTGAACAAAATATTATTCCGTAGGTACTTAATGTCCTCCGGATATTTGTCAAAAAAATTTTCTGTAAATAAAAGGAATTTGCCATCATAGCCACCTTTGGGGTCTATCATTTGTACCCTATTTTTATTGACAAATAAGAGCGTATATGGCTTTACTTTAATCTCTTTAAAATCAACAAGGTGGTTCGCTGTACCTTTTTGATAGAGAAAAATATTGTAATAATTATCTCGGTGTGGAAATGCAATATTATCGTGGTGTTTTAACAACGTATCCGCAATAGAAATTACTTCAATTTCAAGGGCTAAGCCTTCCTTAAAGGAGATACGCTTGATGTTTTTTGTCATTTCCCAAATATAAAATATCCTTTACTCTTAAAGAAGAATAAAGGATAGATAATCTTGTTTAATGACTTTACTTGATTTTAATAGGAATTAAAAGCGTTTCCCACGTTAGTGTAATTCTACTATCTGAAACAATATACAGTAAAGTCTCTTGAGTTGTGTTAGCATTTATCGCATTCACCGTAACGACTAAAATATCTTTCTCCGGATTACGTGTTGTTTCTCCACTTCTCTCGATTCCCCACTGCCCGACTTGTGTATTGAAAATAATTTGCCATTCTTTTTCATTAGGAATCGTATAGATGGTATATTTCCCTGCTGGCAATTTTTTCCCTTCAACCATAATATCTGCGTCGCATTCTATTTGTGTTGCTTCATTGGCGCCTGCTCTCCATACTTTTCCAAATGGCACCAAATCTCCCCAAATCTTTCTCCCCTTGACAGAAGGGCTGCCATATGTTATTGTAATTGTTGCATTCCCGATTTTCCCTGTCGCCATTAATTTGGGACTTTGTCGCACGCGCGCTTGCTGTGCCTGAACATTGACTAAACCTGTTAGCATAAAAAATGCCAAACACATTACATTCCATTTACTTTTCATAGTTCTATTATTTTTGTTTAAATAATCCGGCTCCAATTTTAGCAGCCTCGCTTCCTTCAACAGGGTGTAAGAAATTCCGACTTTCTTGATTGAAATCTAATTCTATCGCTTGATCTGTCACTTTTGTATTGTTGAATTTCAATAAAATGGGGTCAATATCCTTGAAGTTCAATTGTGGACCACCACCTGTACCCGTAATCTTTTTATTCCCAGCAATTAAACTGTTATTAACTTGGTATAAAATTGGTTCTTTAGCCTTTTGCTCAACTCCAGCAGCTTCTTGCTGACCACGGTCTCTATCTAATTGACTAATCCACGCATATTGTCCATTGGCCACCACATTATTCTCAAAAACAAAATCATTAGCAATGGCCGAAGTCCATAAACCACAACCATAACCACCATAAATCAACGTATTTCTCATCACATGGCCTGTACTTTTACGAGACCAATAGACAATCGCTTGTTTCAGATTATAGAAAATACAATGATCAACGACTATTCCTGTACCATTCGCAATAACACCTAAATGGTTAGGAGCATTCACTTCATCTCCCGCAAAAACACATTGTGAAATTTCTAAATCATCCAGGTTTGCATTCGGTCTTGTGATAGGATAAACACGAATGATCTTCCCTTTTTGAGGATGCTCAATAATAGGTGCTCCCATGATTTTTAATCCTTGAATAGAAAGGTGGCTCATCTCCACTTTTATGCCATACATTCCGCCACCAAATGGGTCTTTAACACCCATCCAATCATCTGAAAGTGGCATGGTGTGAATTAATGT
>JBEEOB010000113.1:0-24459 GCA_041191865.1 Bacteroidota bacterium | reverse complement strand
AGCGGTAACGTCAACCCAAATTAAATTATGTGCTATATTTTCAAATTGAGTAATTGCCATTTTTAAAATTTTTAACTTGCTTTCGAAATCTACTCAAATATGCGTTTACTCGTTTATATCTGCTTCATTTTTCTTCTTGGAAGTTGTGGTGTCATACGAAATACCCCGAAATTTGGTTTACAGGATGGGGTCTACCAAACAAATCAAGAGAACGTGTTTATTGAAACTCAAAACGATACGCTTCTCGTATTTTCTGAAAACGGTGGGAAACAGTTAAATTCTCTTCCACTTAGCACTACTTTACCAAAAAGTAATTTTGCCTTCCAAAAATCAACTTTTGATTTAGATGTACTTGCCATACCTGTTAAGTATCGGGTAAGTCAATCTGGAATACCCGCACAATTAACAAGTGAGATTAATGCGGCTCTGTATGTAGGTAAGCGAAAAGATTACTTTCAGGTAAATTTTGAGAAATCTACTACCAACCGATTCAAGCGGAAAATCGACCACTATGGCTTTTCCATGGGAGGTTTTGTGGGTTTGGGTAATTCGGTGATTAACAGCGATGTTAGTCAAGGATCAGTCCCCTATGAATATCAGGGAATTACTTTTTCCAAAGGTCTCGCCGGCATTATTGCTATTAACAATTTTACCGTTGGAGTGGCCTATGGATTTGATCATTTGCTGGACAATAATTCAAGTCAATGGATTTATAATCAAAAGCCCTGGATAGGGCTGGCATTGGGATTGAATCTGAACTAATTTACGGCTCCAGTGACTTCGAACTGTAATTGTCCCTAAAAAATATACAGTTTAGCATTGAAGAAAACCCTTAAAAAATGCCTTGATTTACGAAGGTCGTACATCCAATTGGGGTTATGAGCACGCACACAAGCATGCGTAATAAACTACCATCTCTCTCACAAACGCAGAAGATGGTTTTAATTAAAAATTTTAAGTTTTTTCAAAAAATTATTGATTAGACTTAAATTTATACTACTTTTGTGAGCGAATACTTACTAACATTTGGTATTATTAATGAAAAACTCTAAAAAATGAATACCGCCCAATTCACAGATAGACAAATAGAAATAATGGAAGCCGCAACATTGCGGATTGACAAATATGGCATTCAAGAATTAACGATAAAAAACTTAGCGGCAGATTTAACTCTTTCTGAGGCAGCATTATATAGACATTTTAATAGTAAAAATAGTATCATGCTTGGGCTCCTATCCTATTTTATTTTTGAAATGAAAGACAGGATTAAAACAATAATCTTAAAAGAGAATAAAACGCCTACAGAACAACTAAAAGAAATTTTTTCTTCACAATTGAACACATTTTTAAAAAAACCAGCAATTGTAAGCGTCATTTTTTCTGAAGGTATTTTTCAATTTAATAAAGAGCTAAGCGAGATGGTTTCTACAATGATGGATCTGATGCAGACTCACCTTGTCTCCATCATAAAGAAAGGTCAAGATGACGGAACTTTCCAAGACTTAATTAGTTCAGCAACTATTTCAACAATCATTCTCGGAAGTATGCGTATGACAGTATTAAAATGGAAATTATCTGGACATAAATCAGACTTAATAAAAGATGGAAACACCGTTTTAAAAGGCCTTTTAAAAATGATAGAAAAATAAAAGTTTGCATACTAATAATCATTCTTACTTTGATTTTTTGAATTTCAGTACTAAACATATGAAAGCATTGCATATATCGCAACCACAAAGAGTACATAAAAAAAATTTACTTATGAAGTTAGTAAACACTCACACACTTAATTTAATTCTACTGTTTATACTAATAGAATTAAATGCCGCACAGGCACAAGTATGGTCGCTGCAACAATGTATTGACACAGCGCAGGTTCACAACAAAAGCCTACAAATGAATAGAAATACTATTTCTATTGGTGAACAAAAAGAAAAAGAAGCCAAGGCTAATTTATTGCCGAAAATAACTGTGAATACGGATTACAAGTATTTTAGTCATTTACCTTACCAGTTAATGCCATTGTCAACATTCAATCCAACAGCCCCGGAGGGACAGTTTAAAGAAGCACAATTTGGCGTTCCGCATAACATCAATGCGAACTTACAATTGTCAATGCCGTTGTATAATCCTCAAGCTTATGGAGCCATACAAACTACAAGAATAGCGGCGGAATTGACTGAATTACTCTACCAGAAAACTGAAGAGCAAATCTTTTTTGAAATTTCCAATCTGTATTATAATGCTCAAATTTTATATAGTCAATTAGCTTTTATAGAGACTAATCTTTTAAATAGTGAACGACTGCTAAAAAATATACAATCACTTAACGAACAATTGCTTGCCAAAGGAACAGATATAAGTAAGGTGAAATTGCAGATTGCACAACTAACAACGCAAAAAGAAAATATCAGCAGCAAATACGAACAAGTTTTACATGCATTAAAATTTGCTATGGGTGTATCAATTGAACTAAAACTACAGATTGACCCAAACATACAATTTCAAAACGCAAATGAATATTCCAATTTATCCACTTTAGATATTCGTATGATAAAAACCCAAAAACGATTACTGTCAAGTGAACTAAACACACTAAATAAATCAAGATTTTTGCCTACTCTCAATCTGACAGCAATGTATGGCACAACAGGTTTTGGTTATAATAGACAAGCTAATTCGTTTCTTAACTTTTATCCCATCGGATTTGCAGGAGTTCAGCTGTCCTATCCGTTAT
This sequence comes from Bacteroidota bacterium, assembly GCA_041191865.1. Classification (GTDB taxonomy): domain Bacteria; phylum Bacteroidota; class Bacteroidia; order Cytophagales; family Spirosomataceae; genus Aquirufa. The sequence goes on along the minus strand of JBEEOB010000113.1, from coordinate 21,722 downwards.
TTAATGGTACCATTACTCAACGAAAAATCCACCAAAAAACGGTAGAACTTAAGAACAATGAACTCCAATTTGCATTGAATTCAGAACAAAATAATATGCAAGTTCAAAATTCGCTAATGCAAAGAAAAAGTGCTAAAAATTCAGTTGAAACAATAAAAGGACAGATCGAACTAGCAAATAATATTTACAATCAAACTATTATCCTAAAAAGTCAAGGAGCGGCAAGTCTAACTGATGTTTTACTTGCAGACAATGTTTTGCGAGAAGCACAACAAACATACCTAGCTGCTGTAATTGATTATCTCAAAGCAGACTTGGAACTCAAGAAATTAACGGGAAACATATTAATTACCAAATAATTATCACAATGAATAACAAATCATCAATTTTTAAAAAAGTGCTATACGTGATTATTCCGTTGGCGATAATTGCCGTTATGGTAATTAAGTTAAAAAACAACAAAGAAATTACACAAAATAAGGTTTATCAATACGATAAAGAAGAAGCCATCAATGTTCAGGCAGATACTTTGATAATGACAAATATAAATGCCGAATATACCTATTCAGGAACATTTGAACCGAATAAGGAAACTAAAATAAGTTCCGAAATACAAGGTAAAATAAATGTAGTTTTAGTTGACGTTGGAAGTGTTGTTAGTAAAGGGCAATCATTAGTTCAATTGGATAATTCATTACTAAAATTGCAAATGCAAACCATTGAAGTGCAAATAGAAGGTTTGGAAGCTGATGTAAACCGTTATACAATTTTAACTAAAGCAGATGCAATTCAAGGTATTCAATTAGAGAAAGCTGAGTTGGGTTTAAAGAGCGCAAAAGTTCAGAAAGCTACTTTGATAGAACAAATAAATAAAACCACTATCAAAGCACCTTTCAATGGAGTCGTTACCGCTAAACTAAGTGAGGAAGGGGGGGTTGCTGCCCCCGGAGTTCCATTACTGCAAATAACGGACATTACAAATTTAAAATTCACCGTAAATGTTCCCGAAAATGAGTTGAGCCAATTCAAATTAAATCAAAAATATTCTGTATCAGCAGATGCTTATTCTGAAATTCTATTACCTGGAAAAACTACAATGATAGGCAGTAAGGCTAATATAGGCAATAGTTTTCCTGTTCAGTTTACGGTTAATAATACATCCGATTTGAAAATAAAATCAGGAATGTTTGGTAAAGTACTTTTGAAAACTGCCAATCAAGAAAAGGGCATTGTTATTCCTGCATTAGCAATCGTTGGCACAGCCAATCAACCACAAGTTTACTTGATTAAAAACGGAAAATCTGTATTGCACAACATCATGGTTTCAAAAAAGATACAGAATAAAGCTGTTGTGTCAAGTGGCTTAAATGAAGGAGATGTGATTGTAACCAATGGCTTTATAAATCTTTTTGACGGTGCCTATATTACTGTTAAATAAAATCAGCGAAAAATGAATATTACAGAAATTTCAATCAAACGACCATCGCTGATAATCGTGCTTTTCAGCGTATTTACTTTATTGGGTTTTATAGGGTATAAAAATTTGAGCTATGAATTAATGCCCGACTTTAATCAACCCGTAGTTGTAATTAAAACAGTGTATCCGGGTGCTGAACCCAACGAAGTAGAAACATCGGTTTCACGAAAAATAGAAGATGCCTTATCCAATTTGGAAGGTGTTGATTACTTGGTTACAAAGTCATTGCCCAATGCTTCTATCATCATTGCCAATCTGAAATACGGAACGGATTTAGATAAAACAATGCAAGATGCGCAACGCTATATTGACAACATTCGGAAAGATTTACCACAGGATATTTTAAGTCCTGTAATGAGCAAAGTTTCGCCAAATGATTTACCAATAATGTCAATTAGCGCAACAGGTAATTTATCTGCTACTGAGTTTTATCAAAAAATGAAAGATGATTATCTGCCACAAATTCAACAAATAAAGGGCGTTGCAGAGATTACCGTTTTGGGAGGAGAAGAAAGAGAAATACAAGTAAAAATAAATCAAGACAAACTGAAATTGTATAAAATTTCAATGCTTCAGGTTGTTGAAGCAATAAATCGTTCGGGCTTAGACTTACCTGCTGGAAAAGTGCAAAACGAGAAAGAAAGTAATTCAGTTCGGTTAACTGGAAAATTTACTTCCTTAGATAACATTAAAAACGTTCAAGTGGCAATGCCTGTTTTAGGAAGTCCCGTTTATGTAAAAGATATAGCGGATGTTATTGATGGCATAAAAGAAACGACTTCTATCAGCCGTTACAATGGCAAAAATGGAGTTGGTTTGCTATTGAAAAAACAAGGTGATGCCAATGCTGTTGATGTTTCAACCTTAGTTCGAGAAAAATTCAAATCCATTGAACAACAAAATTCAAATGCAGGTGTGAAATTTATTATTGCAGATGATAGCACAGACAACACTATTGCAGCAGTTAATTCAGTTGTTTTCGATTTAATATTAGCGGTTATATTAGTTTCATTGGTGATGCTTTTATTCCTAAGGAGTTTCAGAAACTCATTAATTGTAATTGTTGCTATTCCTACTTCTTTAGTTACAGCGTTTGCCGTAATGTGGCTTTTGGGTTACACACTTAACCTAATGACCTTACTCGCAATGTCTTTAATCATTGGCGTTTTGGTAGATGATGCGGTGGTCGTATTAGAAAATATTCAAAAACATTTAGACAGGGGGAAAGATAAAAAAACTGCTGCAATGGATGGTCGTATGGAAATTGGCTTTGCTGCATTATCAATTACATTGGTTGACGTAGTTGTTTTCTTGCCTATTCTTTTTTTACAAGTGTTTGTTGCCGATATGTTAAAACAATTTTCCGTAGTTGTGGTGACATCAACTCTTACAAGTTTATTGGTTGGTTTTACGCTTACACCTTGGTTAGCTTCACGTATTGGAAAGAAAGAAGATTTACAACCAACTAATTTTTTCAATCGTTTCTTGATTTGGTTTGAGCATCTATTAGAAAATTTCACCCAGTGGTATGGCAGACAATTAGAGTGGGTTTTAGGCCACAAATTAATTTTTACTGGAATTGTTTTGTTGCTTTTTGTAATGACTTTAGGCATTATGAAACAAGGAATTATCGGCAAAGAACTAATCTCAACTGGCGACCAAGGTAAGTTCAGAATGGCTTTGGAGTTTGACAAATCCACTTCAATTCAGCAGAATAACTTAATTGCTCAAAAAATTGAAGCATACATTATTCGTCAACCCGAAGTTGCAACGGTATTCAGCAACATTGGCGGACCAAGCACAGGCATTGGAAGTTTGGGTGTTGGTTCTACGAACAAAACAGAATTTACTGTTCAGTTGAAGTCCAAAAAGGAACTTAGAAATATGCCGACAGAAGCATTTATGAAAAAACTGCGCGAGGAATTGAAAACAAAATTTCCTAGTATAAATTATTCCATGGCAGCTTTAGGTTTAATACCTCGTTCTGCACCAATTGAAATTACTTTAAGCGGAAGCAATTTGGATTTGGTGATGCAAAGCGGAAAGGATTTAAAAGCAATAATTGAAAAAATTCCCGGTGCGGATAACGTTCGCTTATCGGTTGAAGCGGGTAGTCCCGAATACAAAATTATTCCCGACAAAGATAAAATGCAGCGATTAGGTTTAACAACGGCTTATGTAGGATTAAATCTAAGAACAGCTTTTACTGGAAACGATGATGCCACACTTACAGAGAACGGAACAGAATATCCTGTGAGAATTTGGTTAGATGAATTTAGCCGGCAAAACTTTGAAGATGTTCAACAACTTTCCATTATTAACCCTGTGGGCTTACCAATAGAAGTTTCACAATTTGCAACTGTTGAACAAGATAATTCTCCGTCTTTGTTGGAAAGGAAAGACCGACAACCAGCAGTTACTCTTACTTCTGACGCTTTGGGAAGGCCATCTGGAACTGTAGCAGATGATGTTGTAGCATATCTAAGAGAAAATCCACTATCAAATGGAGTACAAATGACTTGGGGTAGCGACATCAAAAGACAAGATGATAGTTTTGGAGCATTAGGTTCGGTATTGCTGATTTCTTTCTTACTGATTTACCTAATTCTGGTCGCACTTTATGACAATTTTGTTTATCCATTTGTCGTGTTGTTTTCTATTCCTGTAGCAGTAATTGGAGCATTTTTTGCATTGAATTTGTCGTTAAGCAATTTGAGTCTGTTCGCCTTACTCGGTTTAATTATGCTAATGGGCTTAGTAGTAAAAAACGCTATTCTAATTGTGGATTTTACCAATCAATTAAAAGCTGAAGGTAAACATTTCAAAGAAGCTCTAATCATTGCAGGAAAAGGTCGTATGCGACCAATCCTAATGACTACGCTTTCAATGGTTGTTGGTATGCTCCCAATTGCAATGGCAACAGGTACTGCGGCAGAATGGAAAAATGGTCTAGCTTGGGTAATTATTGGCGGGCTACTTTCCTCATTAATCTTAACAGTATTTTTAGTGCCTATGGTCTATTATTTAGTGGACACCGTTAAAGAAAAATATATCACAGAGAAATACTAAAATGAAAATAGCAATCAAAATACTATTTGTCTTTGTATTATTGGGAGTTTCCTCAGACCAATTCAACTCTTGGCACATTCTTGGCACAAACCAAAAATATGAGGTATAATCATCCCCGAAAAAAGTAGAAAGAACACGAGACTCTCTAATGTGTTCGAACCACTAAATTCAAAATTCAAACCTCCATATGATTCGATAGACCACATTTCTCCTCAACCCACTGATTTAGGGTTGTAACTTTTACTAAAAAAGTGCTGTTGGAAATGAAAAAGATGCAACCACAAATAATATCCGTTTAACGAATGTGGGCGTTGGATTTAAACAAAAAAGAGGTCGAAATGACCTCTTTTTGATTTGTGCTCCCTCTCCTGGGCTCGAACCAGGGACCCCATGATTAACAGTCATGTGCTCTAACCAACTGAGCTAAGAAGGAATATTGTTCCTATTGGGACTGCAAAAATAGGGGGACAATTCATTAAATGCAAGATTGCCCCCCATTTTTTTTGAATTTATTTCTTTTCAGCCTTTTTAGCGTCCTTTTTCTTGACGATTTCTCCGTCCTTCAACTTCTTCGCTACCGTCGCATAAGGTCCCGAGATGATCTCTTGTCCCTCTTTCAAACCTGAAATAATCTCAATGTTCTCAAAGTCCGAAATACCGGTCTTCACCACCACTTGCTTCGCCTTGCCTTTCTCCTCCACAAATACCACCTCTTTCGTGCTATCCTTACGCTTCTTAGCCGTGTTGGCATCTTCTTGGGTCGTCACAACCGCAGCGTCTCCCGACTTCTCTTCGCCTTCCTTCGTCTCCTTCGGAGCACCTAATTCACGCGTTGTAACGGACGATAATGGTACCGTTAAAATATTCGACTTCGTGTTCGTCAAAATCTCCACAGATGCCGTCATACCGGGCTTCAATGGATACGATAACTTGCCCTGAATCAAATCCGCATACGAACTACGCAATACGCGAATCTTCACCTCAAATTCTGTAACAGCATCTGTTGTAACCGATTGTGCCGTTCCCGACGAATTTGCCGAGCTCGCCACTTCATATACAACGCCTTTAAACTTGCGCTCTGATGACGAGAATGCATCCACATCAATCAATACCGTATCGCCTAAACTCACACGTGTAATATCATTCTCATTTACGTTCACACGCACTTCCATGTTATTCAAATTCGCAATGCGCAACATCTCCGTTCCCGCCATCTGCGACGTACCTACCACACGCTCTCCTAACTCCACATTCAACTTCGAAATGATCCCGCTCTGTGGCGCATATATCGTCGTCTTCGTTAAGTTTGTTTTCGCTTCCTTAAATGCCGCCTCCGCTGACTTTACGTTAAAGTTGGCCGCCTTCACATTCGCTTTTGCCGCTTCCAAATCTTGTTTGGCAACTAAATAGGCCGACTGGAACTGATCAAAATCCGAATCCGAAATCACTTTATCGTTATGCAAACGGTTGTTCCGATCAAAGTCAATCTTCGCTTTGCTCAAACGAGCTTCGCTCTGCGCCAATACCGCCTTGCTCTGTTCTGAACCCGCCTTCTGCGCATTCACTTGCGCCTCCGCACGAGCTAATAAGGATACATAATTATCCGGACGAATCTTCAATAACTCTTGACCCGCAACCACCGAATCTCCCTCCGCTACATTCAACGATACAATTTCACCCGATACGTCTGGTGAAACTTTCACCTCTACTTCCGGCTGAATCTTTCCCGAAGCAGATACTTTCTCCACGATTGTCGCTTTCACCACTTTGGCGTATTCTACCTCTGTCGGCTCCGCCTTTCCAATCCACTCCATCTTTTTCGCCAAAGCCAAGCCTCCGAAAATCAATATCACCGCACCAGCAATGATCATCCATGTTTTTTTGTTATTCATCATCTTAATTGTTAATCCGTCGCTAGTCAATAGTCGCTAGTCGTCAGTCTGTATGTTTAAATTCTATTTTTAACCCAAATTCTCTTTCGAGGGCCCCTAGGTTAAAACCTAGGGTTACAAACAATTCTTATTCCACACCTCTTCACTTTTACCTCTTATCTCTTAACTAAAAAGTAAGGCTTTTCCCTTGGTAATAATCCAAAATCTTCGTCCGAAACACAAAATCGTATTTCACCTGAATCAAGGCCAAACGCGCCTTATCCAAATTCGTCTTCTGTAAATTGTAACTCACAAAATCAATCGTTCCCGCATTAAAGCGACTCTCTGACGCCCGGAAGCTTTCCTCCAAAGCCGAAACTTGCTGGGACGAAGCTTCATATTTATTCGCCGCATTCAACATGTTCACATAGGCCTGCTCGATGTTTTGACGCAAGGTCAATCGTGCACGATCCGCCTCAATTTCCGCATTCTGCTTCTGCAAGCCTGCCTGCGCAACCCGAGTCCGATTCGCATATTTCGCAAATATCGGGATGTTTAAATTCAACGAAACAACCTTATTCTGTGTATTATTTAATTGGTCAAAATACCCCACCGTTGACCCTTCACCATATTTAGGCTGCACCGTCGATACCGGATAAGATGTCCCGCCAATGGCGACCGAACCTAAATTAACCGTCTGTGTTCCCAGCAATTCTATCGTTCGCAAGGCATTGGATTGATTTGCCGACCAGCTTCCGCTCATCGATAGGGTAGGAAGGCGAAAAGCCTTCGCTACATCAACACCTCTAGACGCGCCTTGTACGCGGAAGTCGGCAGCACGAACCAAAGGCTGAATATCAAGCGCTTTGGCATAAATCGCATCTACGGATAAATCGTAGGCCTTTGAAGAAGGAACTGGAACTTGGATGCGTTGCAAATCAAACATCTGGATGCTCGAGTCATTCAACAATTGTTGCAATGTCAATTTGTTAATGTCCAACGAGCTTTGAAATGACACCACATTGGATTCTTCATTGGCCAACTGCGCCTTCAAGTCCAAGACATTCGACACCGGCAATGTTCCCGCAGAAACCAATTTCTGCGTACGATCAATCTGTAATTTCGTGATTTCGGTCTGCGCTTTGGCAATCGATAATTGATCCTCCGCATTCAAAATTGACAAATAAGATAAAACGACCTGCAAGGCAATGTTCTCGCGCATCGATTGCAAATCTTGCTGCGTAGCTTTTAAGGCAAACTCATTTTGTAAGATGGTATTACGCAATTGACCTCCATTAAAAAGGGTCAAGTTCGCGTTCAAACCTACGTTGTTGTAATTGATATTTCGCGAATCGTACCCATTCGTATAAGGGTTAATCGACCGACCAAAACTCGCCGCCTGATTAATGTTTCCCCCCAAGGATGGCAATTGATTGTATTTCGCTTGTTGGTACGTCAACTCCGCATTCTTCAGGTTTACCTCATAAGACTTTACGGTCAAATTATGCTGAAGCGCGATATCCACCGCCTGGCTTAAATTCAAATGCACAACTTGCGCATTGCCTTGAATCGCGGTTTGCGCGTGGGCTCCCCAGGACAATCCTGCCAACAAGGTAAGCGAAAGGTATTTTTTAATAGACATAGGCGTCGATAGAATTAGTTCACAATAATACACAAATGCGTTTGGTACAAACTTGATTTTTGGATAAACGGCAAGAGTCGCTGATAAAATCCGCGATTACTGCACAACAGGAAAACGGCGCTTCGCCTCCGCACGCGAAAACGCATTAAAATGCCACCATTCAAATTCAATCCGCATGAAACCTGCCGCCTGCATCGCTTCCCGCAAAATTAATCGATTTTGGTAAGCTTGAGGGCTTAATTTACCAGATTTCAACAAGATCTGCTCCTTCGATGGATAAGCCAATTCACCAAAAAAATCATATTTCGTTCCCATATCCAGCGCCTTGCCTTCGGGATCTGCTACGGTTAAATCCAAGGCAGATCCGTAGTTGTGGATGGAATGCTGCTTCGGGTCGGCGACGTATTTTTGGCGTTCCGCGGGAGGATACTGCGTCAATGTATTCCACAAAACCCATTGAATGGATAGGGGACGTGCTGCGTCATAAATTAATAAATGATACCCTGGGTGTTTCTTTTCCAAGGCAGCTTGTGCCTTATTCAACATAAGTAAGACCGGCTTTTGGACGTATGCATGTTTTAAACAGCCATATACAGCCTTTCCCATGAAATTATCTGATGTCCCATATTTCAATTCCACGAGGACTCCGGGCGCATTTGTGCTTACTTCCACTAAGCCCTGTTTTTCCATGGCCAATTCATACGAGCAGGTCGTTTTTTGTGACCAAGCAGCAAAGGAGAACAGGAGGAAGGCAATCGTGCGCATAATAATCGAAGATTTTCCCTAAATTTAACCAAATTTCCCCGACGCTATGGCATTAAATTGGATTTGGTTTTTATTCTTCGGTGTGGCTTTTGTGGTCGCAATTATTCAATACATCTTCTTTGGTAATGCCGAAATATTCAAAATCCTCGTCGATGGCATGTTCGATTCTGCCGAATTAGCCGTGATGAAAATCGCCTTGCCGCTCGCAGGCGTGATGACCTTTTTCATGGGTATTTTGCAAGTAGGAGAGAAGGCGGGAGCGATTCAATTTTTGGCCAAACGCATTGGACCTTTTTTCACCCGTTTGTTTCCTGAGATTCCCAAAGACCATCCGGTACACGGGCAAATGATCATGAACTTTTCAGCCAATTTATTAGGCCTAGACAATGCCGCGACGCCCTTTGGGCTAAAGGCTATGCAGAGTTTACAAGAAGTTAACCCGAATAAAGAAACGGCATCAAACCCGCAAATCATGTTCTTGGTTTTGCATTCCGCAGGACCCGTGTTAATCCCTTTAAGCATCATGGCCCAACGGGCCATTTATGGTGCGCAAGACGCCTCCGATATTTTCATTCCTTGCCTCATGGCAACTTATGCCACGACGATTACTGGGCTAATTTTTGTGTCCATTAAACAAAAAATCAACTTATTAGAACCCGTACTTTTTGCTTGGCTGGCCGGACTAACAGCCTTTCTGGGTGCCATCTTATGGTACTTCAGTTCCTTGCCCAAAGAAGCCATTGAGATACAATCCAAAGTCATTTCAAATGGCATTCTATTCCTATTAATCTTCTCCTTTATCGCCGCCGCGATGCGCAAGAAAATCGACATTTTCGGAACCTTTGTTGAGGGCGCCAAAGGTGGATTTGAAACTTCGGTTAAGATTATTCCCTACCTCGTAGGGATGCTCGTGGCGATCTCTTGCCTTCGCAATTCGGGGGTTTTGGGATATATGGTCGACGGGATCAAATACCTGGTGGATTTATCGGGGATCGATAACCGCTGGGTGGATGCCATGCCTACAGCTCTATTGCATCCCGTGAGCGGAAGCGGATCGCGTGCGATGATGATTGATACGATGAAAACCTTTGGTTCGGATTCGTTTGTGGGACGCCTATCTTGTGTGTTCCAAGGTTCTGCAGAAACGGTTTTATATGTCGTGGCTTTGTATTTCGGATCCGTTCAGGTTCGGAATATTCGCTACACACTATGGGCAGGATTGGTCGCAGATTTTGTGGGAATTATCACCGCAATTTGGGTGAGCTACTTGTTCTTTGGCTAATTCAAAGGCACGAGCAAGGAAACATTTCCTCCGATGACATCAGGTTTCCAAAGACCTTTGTCGGCACCTATCGATGCCTTCAATTGCGCATCATATCCCATCAACATAACTGGCCGTTGCCATTGCAAGCCGAAAGAATACTGCCGTTTTACGGGAACGTTTTCTTGGCCAAACCAGCCAATGGAATTGGATAATGAGCCGCGGAATAAAAAGGAATTATCGCCCCATTTTGATTCAATGCCCACATAAAACGATTCAACCCGATTGTTGTCGTAGGCAGTCAAATCTGTACTCGTTAAATCCGTTTCGGAATCCAGGGTCATCATAGGCGTACCTAATCCCTTGCCAGCATAAGTCCAGCCCTCTCGGTAAACCGCATTATTGAAGTAATTATCCAGCCCACGATTTACGTCCGAATCATTAAAAACAGAGCCCCCTTGAGATGTTGTATTTAAGTATTCCAAAACGACTTTGGTAATTCCTTGATTTGCTTTACGTGTAAAGGCAATACCATGAAGCCCATCGGTAATATTATTGCCATGGTAAAGCGATCCATCCTCATAAATGCTTTGTCGGTAAAAAAAGAGCTTCGCTTGCTTCCAATCAACTTCCATCCCCACGTCAATCGTCCCCAAGTGATTACCTAATCGATTCCAGCCATCGTTGATACCATAAGTCGCGGTATCTCCACCTACAACGTTCATGCTTTGACCCGTAATCATGTAAAAATACTCTTTAAGACCTGTAGCAATTTTTCCATTTTTCGCGGAGAAATTACCCGGATCCGCGTATTTCAACGTTCCGCCCCACTGCACCTGGTGATTAAATCCGCCATAAAATTTGAGCAGCCAATTAGGCTTTCCGAGTCGGCCGTAAAAAGACTTTTGATGTAAATAAAAATCGGAAACATCGCTTCGTTGGTTATCGAACCATCCATGCGCATAATTGCCTTTAAAACCGACAATACCTTGAACAAATTCAGGCGCCCAATAGTCTTGAACAACCAAGTTGATCATCGGCATAGGTAACGCATTTCCCGACCAAATAATTGATCCCGAACTAAGCGTTGAATCAACTAAACCCTGAATTTGTTTTTTACGCCCAGCTTGTAATTCAAAAATGCCAAATTTGCCTTTCAAATAGGCTTCTTGCAATAAAACATCTGCTTTTGTCTCCGTTAAATTAACTAAGGCTCTGACGCCATAACCCCAACTCGTACGCTTATTCACTTGAATGAAATCGCTCATGGAAACCGCAGCCGTAGCATAACTTTCTTTGGTAGGAACCGCACCATATTGATTCGCGCGTAACCAAAATGGCGTATAAGTGCCATTCGTTAAACCCATGCCCATTTCAAAGCTCGGCTCTGTTTTCTCCTGTGCCCATGCACCGAAAGCCATCAAACAAAAAAGGAAAATCGCGCAAAGACGCATGAAAAGGGGTTTATGTATGCAAAATACGAAAAAAGAGCTAATAGTATAGCATGTAAAGTCGCGATACCTCACGCCTAATCAACGCCCTATTGTAGAGACGCGATACCTCGCGTCTAATTATTTAAAACCAACAGACGCGAAGTATCGCGTCTCTACTCCACCCTCGCCACCAATTCAAACCCTAACGAATCAATCCGCAAACGAACCTCATGCCGATTTTTAATCCCCATCACTTCTGCCTTTTGGCCTTTTAGAGCACCCGCATCAATGGTAATAAAATCGCCCACTTGAAGGGTCTCACCCAATACTTCTACAGCTGCGTGCTCCGATAAAAATTGTTGGATCGCCAGGATTTCATCGTCTTGAATGACGGCCGGCTTTTGCAACCAATAAACAAAATTAACAACGCCCAAGGTCCGACGAACGATGGCACTTTGTTTCTCTAAATTAATGTTGACAAAAACATAGGAACGAAAAAGTGGCTCTTCGGTGACCTTGCGTCGGTCAGACCACTGTTTTTCGCGCTTATTCACGGGACAATAGGCTTCAATGCCTGCTTCTTTCAAGCGCAAGGCTACTTTTTTCTCCGTGCGAGATTTCGTGTAAACTGCATACCAAGCCATATTACAAGCGGGCGTCTACAATGGATTTGGCTAAAACCGATTTAATGTCGAAAAGCACCCCGTCTTTAGCTTTTAATTCGCCGTAGGCGAGATCCAAAAATTCACGGTGTGCAACCGTTAACACAATGGCATCATATGCGCTTCCTAAGGTTGAAACCAAGTTGATTCCATGCTCATGCGCAACTTCTTGGGCATTGGCCCAAGGATCATACACATCCACTTCCATGCCAAAATCAATCAGCTCTTTGTAGATATCAACGACACGCGAATTTCGAATATCAGGACAGTTTTCTTTGAAGGTAATACCCAACATCAAGGTCTTGGCGCCTCCGATTTTCTTGCCCTTTTGAATGAGCAATTTGACCAGTTTATTGGCCACAAAAATCCCCATGTTGTCATTCACTCGGCGACCGGACAGAATAACCTGCGGATAATAGCCCAAACTCTCCGACTTATGCAATAAATAGTACGGGTCGACCCCAATACAGTGACCGCCCACTAAACCGGGCTTAAAATTCAAGAAATTCCATTTGGTGCCTGCTGCTTCAAGGACTTCCGTGGTATCGATGCCCATCCGATCAAAGATCAGCGAAAGCTCATTAACAAAGGAAATATTCACATCGCGTTGGGCATTTTCAATCGCTTTGCTCGCCTCGGCAACCTTTAACGATGACGCCTTGTGCGTCCCGGCCACAATAATCGATTTGTATAATTGATCTACCCACTCGGCAATTTCCGGCGTAGAACCCGAAGTAACCTTTTTAATTTTTGTCAAGGTGTTTACCTTATCACCTGGATTAATCCGTTCAGGCGAATAGCCACAGAAGAAATCTTGATTAAATATCAACCCCGAATGCTTTTCAAGCACCGGAACACAATCCTCCTCCGTACACCCCGGATATACCGTGGATTCGTAAATCACGACATCCCCTTTTTTCAAAACCTTTCCGATCATCTCGGAAGCCTTCAACAAAGGACTCAAATCGGGTTTTTTAAAATGGTCGATGGGCGTGGGAACGGTAACGATAAACGTATTACAGCTTGATAAGTCGGTCACCTGTGAAGAAAAACGCAAGTTTTTTGATTCGGCTAACTGCGCCGCACTAACCTCTTGGGTGCGATCCACCCCCTTGCTTAACTCATCAATACGCGAAGCGTCAATATCAAAACCTAAAGTTGGATAAATCTTTCCAAACTCCACGGCCAGCGGGAATCCCACATAGCCCAAACCTATAATCGCAATCGATGGATTCATCTTATTTGGTAAATAATTGTACATCCGAAGCCATCATGTCTTTCACCAAAGCCGGCAAATCATATTGCAATTTCCAACCCAATTTTTCTTTCGCTTTCGTTGGGTCGCCTATCAATAATTCCACTTCCGTTGGACGGAAATAACGCGGATCTACCGCAACGACTTCTTTACCTATTTCAACTTGGTACAGCGGATTATTGCATGCGGCAATCGTTGCAATTTCGTTCACACCTTCACCCGAAAACTTAATTTCAATGCCAACCTCACTAAATGCCATCCGAATAAAATCACGAACGGTTGTCGTAATACCCGTCGCAATAACAAAGTCCTCGGGTTTCTCTTGTTGCAAGATTAACCACATGGCTTCTACATAATCTTTGGCATGGCCCCAGTCGCGTTTCGCGTCTAAGTTCCCTAAGTATAATTTATCTTGTTGGCCCATCGCAATCTGCGCAACCCCCCGTGTAATTTTTCTTGTGACAAAGGTTTCTCCGCGCAAAGGCGATTCGTGGTTAAACAAGATTCCGTTCACGGCAAACATATCATACGCTTCGCGGTAATTTACCGTAATCCAGTATCCATATAATTTAGCCACGGCATAGGGAGAACGTGGATAAAACGGTGTTTTTTCGGATTGAGGCACTTCTTGTACCAAACCATATAATTCAGACGTAGAGGCCTGGTAAATCTTTGTTTTTTTCGTTAAGCCCAGCAAACGAACCGCTTCCAAAATACGTAAGGTACCGATTCCATCTACCTGAGCCGTATATTCCGGTTCGTCGAAAGATACTTTCACGTGCGACATCGCACCTAAATTGTAAATTTCGTCCGGCTGAACATCTTGAATAATGCGAATAATGTTCGTAGAATCACTTAAATCGCCATAATGCAAGTGGAAATTCGATGCATCAACATGCGGGTCTTCGTATAAATGATCAATGCGTTGTGTATTAATTAAAGAGCTTCTGCGCTTAATACCATGAACAACATAATTCTTGCTCAACAACAATTCTGCCAAATAGGCTCCATCCTGACCCGTAATACCCGTAATTAAGGCAACTTTTTTATGCTGTGACATACTTTCAATTAAATGACTCCTCGCGGAAATTTTTCAAACCTCAAAATTACGAAAATTTAGCAGAGCACTAAAGCTAATTCGTGAAAACACATTGTTTTATTCATACAATGCCAAAATAGCCTTTTCATGTTTGGCATAAATCGCTTTGCGCTTCAACTTCAATGTAGGGGTAATTTCACCATCCTGCACCGTAAACAGCCGAGGAAGTAATACAAATTTCTTCACCTGTTCATATTTCGCTACAGATCCCATGGTTGACATAACCTCTTCCTCCAGCTTCCTAAATACGTCTTTGTTGGTAATCAATTCTTCAGGCGTACCAACGGGTATTCCATGTTGCTTGCACCACACACCCAAAGCTGTAAATTCTGGAATAATTAATGCCGACGGGAATTTTTGGCCTTCACCTACCACCATGCATTGTTCAATAAACGCCGATTCTTTTAATTTATTCTCCACCAATTGCGGAGCGACGTATTTACCGCCCGACGTTTTAAAAATTTCTTTTTTACGATCGGTGATTTTCAAATACTTTCCTTCCACCATCTCACCGATATCCCCGGTGTGGAACCAACCGTCTTTGTCAACCGCCTCAGCAGTCGCTTCCGGATTTTTGTAATAACCTACCATCACAGAATCCCCACGCACACAAATTTCTCCATCCTCAGCTATTTTTAATTCCATGCTATCCACCAAGGTTCCCACACAACCAATTCGGAAATCAGGCGGGTTTACTTGCGATACTGAAATAACAGGCGATGTCTCCGTTAAACCATAACCTTCACTCACAGGAACTCCAGCCGCCCAAAATACTCGCGATAAACGTGGTTGTAATGCCGCCGAACCCGAAGCAATTAAACGCACATTTCCTCCCAAAGCTTCACGCCATTTACTGAAAATCAATTTGCGATAAACCGCCAATTTTATGGAATCTAAAAACCCCAATTTAACCATCGGGTCATATTGTAAACCAAATTCTATCGCACCGAAGAAGAGTTTTCGTTTGATACCCGTTAATTCATTTCCTTTGGCTAAAATTTTGTCATATACTTTCTCTAATAAACGTGGAACGGAAGCAAACATCGATGGCTTAACCTCTTTGATATTATCCGCGATGGTTTCCATGCTTTCCGCATAATAAACCGAAACGCCATAAGACATGTACATGTAAATATCCGTGCGCTCGTAAATATGACAAAGTGGTAAAAAACTCAATGCCCGATCCGTCGCATGTAAATCAAAAAACTTGCCACGAATTAAGGCCTTTACATTGGAAACAATATTATGATGCGTCAACATCACGCCTTTCGGTCGGCCTGTTGTGCCGGACGTATAAATCAAGGTTAACAAATCATCAGGTTTAACTGCGTCCATTAAAGGCTTTAAGGGCGAACGGTCTTGCCCAAAGCCTGCATCCTTCACATCTGTCCACATATCAGCTCCTTCGACAGGATCAAAAGTGTAGACCTTTTTAATTTTACGATTTCCTTTAGAAGCTTCTTTGGCTTTTAAATACAACTCTTCACCCTCAACGAATACATACTTCACCTCGGCATTCTCAAAAATGAATGCATAATCTTCGACCGTAATAGTTGGGTACATCGGTACGGAAACGGCACCAATCAATTGAATTGCAAAATCAATGAAATTCCATTCTGGCCTGTTGGCTGAAATAATGGCAATTTTATCCCCAGGTTTAATTTTCAAGGCCAATAGCCCTAAAGCCACATCTTGAATCGTTTCCAAGGTTTCTTCAGAACTATATTTTCGCCATTCGCCGTTTCGCTTCAAACAGAATAAATCTGATTTATGAAGCTGATCGTAAATAGGCAATAAATCAAATACGCGGGTGAAATTTGAAAATTCAAGCATGATTTAAGTTTGTTGGTAATACGTATCAAAGTTAACAAATCACCCTCTCGATTTGCACTTTTATACGATTTTTTTGTACACAAAAGTCTACTGTCCACAAATTATCCACAATACATCGGATGATAATATGCTATTTTATCTATTTTTTTAATTATTATACTATAAAATATCAATATTGAATCAAAATGAGGGTACCCCGCCAGCGTAAATTCCTTTTTCTTCTTTTATCCACATACATAAATTAAAAAAAGAAAAACTTTTTAAAATCTTTTCTTTGTTTCTCTTTGTTGTTCTATGTGGATATGTTGATAAGTCTAAAATTGATTTGTAATTAGCTATCTATCAGCATGATGATTATTCAAAGTATCTTTTTCTCTTGTGGATAAGATCCGCTGATCTCGTGGATAAGTGTGGACTTATGCACATTTTCCACAGGGTACTCTATTTTATCCACATTCGTCCACATGAATTGTGGATAATTTGGGGGTTTATTGGGTACTTATCAACACATCTGTAATCTGGAAGTTGGCCTTCAATTTTATCTTGCTTGGGAAGAAATAGATAGACTCCGGTTTTTCTTTTGTTTTAAAGTTGCCTAAATCCCAAAGTCCATTCCCGTTACGATCTTCAATGGCACGTAACTCATATAAACCCGGTTCCACGTGTGGAAAGTTGAAAGTAGTTTGTCCAGCTTGTTGATAAGCTAAAATCTTCGTATCTGATTTTATTAATTGAAATATATGGTTTCCTTTAGGAGAATCGATTTTTCCTGAGATACTTCCATAATTTTCTAAATCTTGAAATTCGAATGATTGGTTAAAGGTTTGAGAGGAATCTTTCTCCACGCTGACAAAAGCATGTTTGGCAAATTTCAAATCAAACTTTGTGCGTAAGGGTAGATAAGCTTTTTGAATACTCAATTCATTGACAAAACTATTCCATCGATAGGCCTCGTCGGGCAGCTGAATTTCTTCATCTGGACCCGTTACAAATGAAATAGCTTTTGTATTGATTAAAGCGATTGGTTTCGGAAATTTAATCACGATCGAATCTTCTGGGCTTAATAAATGATTGCTTGCAGGCAAAACCTCTATGCGCAATGGAGCATTGACGATCTTTTCTTTTTTATTAGGCTCTCGGAATTTTAATTTTAGTGCTAAGGTTGTTATCCGGTTCAAGGAATCGGTTACGGTTGCCTCTATACGGACAGTATCTTGATGTTCCACGTTTCCTACATAAAAACGCAGGTTTCGGTTGGATTCAATTTGATAAGCCAAGGTTTTTGGTTGGGTTGTGATTGCCTTCACGCCTCTTGATAATTCATATAAAACCGTCTTAGCCGTACTGGTCGTTTTGCTTATCTTCAAGGGATCTTGATTCTGTAATGCAATTTTAAAATCCTGCGTTTGGCTTTTCTTTAGGTCAATGTAGTTTTCCGTGATAAAATCAAGCGGTTCTTTATTCGAATTATAAACCAAATTATTGTTGATATCATGAAAGGCCGCCATGTAGTATTTGCCTGCTGCAATATTTTCAATCTGGTAATTTCCGGAGGTATCTGTTTTGGTAAAGTAATAAGGTTTTGCCTGATCGATGCGTAGTGTATCTGTGAAAGGATAGAGGCCAACTAAAATCGATTCCAGTTTTTTATTTGTCTCTAAATGTTTCACTTGTCCACTGATTTGTAAGGAATCGATGTCAGAACCGGTACTAAATACGAGCTTAATGTTTTTTCCAATGTTGCGCTCCGACATATCTTCAATCGCATTTCTGAAATTGAATGTATAGGTTGTGTTTTGATGAAGCGTCGAATCTAATAGTAAGGTAACACCCGTCGGGCGAATCCGTGTTTCATAAGTACCCACATTGGGAGTTATCAATAATTCTTGATTCAAATTTCGAATATTTACATATTCATTGAAGTTCAATTCAATTTTTTTGCCGGTATAATTTTTGCTTTTGTTGAGCGGAATGCTGCTGACAATTTTAGGTGCGAGGGTGTCTTTCTTTCCGCCAGGAGGGCTTGCGGTTTGTGCACAGCGCTGGAACATGCTCAAACTTAAGAGCAGGATAAATGTCGCGAATACGAGTTTGTGCAAGAATTTAGGCATGTTCAAAAATATAGATATTACTTGAATAATTTCCTGTTTTAAAATAGGCCAATATGTTAGACCAAAGGCCAATCAAAAACGAGGCAACCAACTTTTTGCTTCCGGTTTTGTATTCGTGACTTAATAATGCAATGTAAAAACTATCGAATATTTGGCCGCGCTGTTTCGCTAATTTAAAGCCGTGCTTTTTTGCAACAGACTGGATTGTTTCCGGATTGAAATGATAGATGTGGCGTGGAACATCGTAAGCGGCCCAAAATTCCTTAAAATATCGTGCATCAAAGGATTTCGAATTTGGCAAAGCAAGCAACAATTTCCCGCTCGGTGTGATGCGCTTTTTGAAGAATTCGAAATAGGCATCAATTTCATACACGTGTTCTAAGACATGCCACAAACTGATAAGTTCAAATTGTGGGTCATCCGGAATGGCTTGCAAATTAGGAAAGATACTTTGTCCCGTCAGTGAAGCAGCTCGTGCCGCCGTATCCGGATCTAATTCCATCCCAAACGTATTCCATCCGCGTTGTTGGCAAGCATGTAAAAAGTGCCCATTTCCACAACCAATGTCCAAAAGGTTTTTTGTGTCTTTTTGGTCACCTTGGATGAGATTCGTTTTTTGTTTCAAGGTGATATTCCGAACCGCATGGTAAAGTTTATTGATGAAACCTTTTTGCGTATTGCTATGCGAAATGTAATTCTCTGATTTATAAAAATAGCCAGCTTGTTCCGCCTCGGGTCTTGGATTGGTAAACAACAAGTCACAAGCTTCACAACGTACGATGTCAAATGTATTTTTTGAAACGGTATAGTCTTTGGCCTGTAAAACACGTGTCATTTTTTGTCCTCCACACGCCGGACAGTTTTTCAATGTTTCCATAATTAGCGACCCATGAATAATAATAAAATGGATACGTCGGCGGCCGAAACGCCAGAGATGCGACTTGCTTGACCGATTGTTTGTGGGCGGATAGATTTCAACTTGATGCGAGATTCTGTCGACAAGGTTTTGATTTTGTCATAATCGAAGTTGGCAGGGATTGCCAAATCTTCCATGCTCTTCATCTTGTTTACCATCAAGCGCTCTTTCTCGATGTAGCTTTCGTACTTCACGATTATTTCGACCTGTTCAAGTACTTCTTGTGAATAAGCGGCCTTGATAGGTTGGCCAATTTCATGCTGAAGAATTTGCTCAAAACTTAAGTCGGAGCGCTTCAATAAATTAATCAACGGAGCGCCTTCTTTTAGTGTCGCCGTTCCTTGGCTTTGCAACCAATCATTAATTTCTGCCGGCTTGACTTTCGTTGTCTGAATGGTCTCGATTAGTGCGGCCACTTGCTCTTTTTTGTTTAGGTAGGTATCCAAACGCTCTTGTGTTGCCAATCCCAATTCATATCCTTTTTCGGTTAGGCGTTCATCCGCATTGTCTTGTCTTAGCAAGGTTCTAAACTCCGCTCGTGAGGTGAACATGCGGTAGGGCTCATCCGTACCTTTGTTGATCAAATCGTCAATGAGCACACCGATGTAAGCTTCAGACCGCGACAAGGTAAAAGGTTCTTTTCCATGCGCTTTTTGATGTGCATTAATGCCCGCCATTAAACCTTGACATGCAGCTTCTTCGTATCCTGTGGTTCCGTTAATTTGTCCAGCAAAGTATAAGCCTGAAACGCGTTTGGTTTCCAAAGTCGCGTTCAATTGCGTCGGCGGAAAATAATCGTATTCGATGGCATAGCCTGGTCGGAACATTTTTGCATTTTCAAATCCTGGGATTAATCGGATCGCCTCAAACTGTATATCTTCTGGCAACGAAGTCGAGAATCCATTGACATAAATCTCAACGGTAGTCCACCCTTCGGGCTCTACGAATATTTGGTGTGAATCTTTGTCGGCAAAACGATTGATTTTGTCTTCTACCGATGGGCAATAACGCGGACCCAATCCTTTGATTCTTCCTGCAAACATAGGGCTGCGATTAAAGCCTTTGCGTAAGACTTCGTGTACTTTTTCGTTCGTATGGGTAATCCAGCAAGAGCGTTGTTCTTGAATGGGTGATTTCGACAAGTACGAAAATGAACTTGGATTCTCGTCGCCTTTTTGTTCTTCCATTTTGGAATAATCTAGGCTCCGACCATCCACACGGGGCGGCGTTCCGGTCTTCATCCGACCCGCCTCAAATCCCAATTGAATTAATTGTTCGGTGATGCCTCCTGCCATGGGTTCTGCCATGCGTCCGCCTCCAAATTGCTTTTCTCCAATGTGGATCAAACCATTTAAAAATGTACCATTCGTTAACACCACCGTCGGTGCAAAATACTGCATCCCTAGTCGGGTATTCACACCCTTTACTTCGTCGTTTTCAACAATCAATCCTTCCACAGAATCTTGCCAAAAATCGACATTGGCATTTTGCTCCAAGGCCCAGCGCCACTCTTCGGCAAAGCGTGCTCTGTCGGATTGGCATCTTGGCGACCACATCGCGGGACCTTTCGAACGGTTCAACATGCGAAATTGAATCATGGTTTTGTCGGAAATTATTCCGGACATTCCGCCAAGCGCATCAACCTCGCGAACGATTTGGCCCTTCGCCACCCCCCCCATCGCAGGGTTGCATGACATCTGAGCAATCGTTTGCATGTTCATTGTAATCAGCAATACTTTCGATCCCATTTGCGCTGCCGCGTGCGCCGCTTCGCAGCCCGCATGCCCCGCCCCTACTACGATTACATCATATGAATTCTGCATCATCTTAATTTATGTTTCACGTGGAACACGTATTATCTTTTTGCCAAATAATAATTTTCCTTACTCGTCATCAGTTCTTTGTCGGCCTTCGCCTTATCCTTGTAGCCACACAGGTGCAACAATCCGTGCACCATGACGCGCTGTAATTCGCTGCTTTCTGTTCCAAATTTGGCCGCGTTTTCGAGGACGCGCTCATAGGAAATAAAGATATCTCCTTCGATGATTTTGGCGTTGTCCGAATTGTCAAATGTCACAATGTCGGTGAAGGTGTCGTGTTGTAAATAGTTCTGGTTGATCTCCAATAAATAGTTGTCGGAGCAAAACACATAATTCAACTCGCCAATCTTTTTTTGTTCTTCTTTCGCAACCGCTTGTAGCCATTGTTTGTGCTTGATTTTGTCTTGCAGCTTAAAAGAAACATCCTCTGTGTGGAAACTGATCATATTCGTTTATTAAACCGCGAATTTACGAAAAAGCATCCTCGAAATGCTCTATTTTAACAGCT
>JBEEOB010000112.1:0-19692 GCA_041191865.1 Bacteroidota bacterium | reverse complement strand
TTGAAAAAAGCGCAGATTTTGCCATATTTGCATCGGCAAATTACCAGCTCCCGCTGAATCCTCCAGGTCGTGAAAGAAGCAAAGGTAGGTTGGTTGTAGCGGTGAATTTGCCATTTTTTTTTGTCCTTACACAAACCTATCCATATGAAATTTTTTATCGACACGGCTAATCTAGCCCACATCAAAGAAGCACAAGATTTAGGTGTTTTGGATGGTGTAACTACAAATCCTTCCTTAATGGCCAAAGAGGGCATCAGCGGAAAAGATAATGTTTTACGTCATTACAAAGCAATTTGTGATTTAGTTGAGGGGGATGTTTCAGCTGAGGTTATCGCAACGGATTATGAGGGAATGATTCGCGAAGGCGAAGAGTTGGCCGAGTTAGATGACAAGATTGTCGTTAAAATTCCCATGATCAAGGATGGTATCAAGGCCTTGAAATATTTTTCTAATCGCGGTATCAAAACAAACTGTACCTTGGTTTTCTCTGCAGGTCAAGCATTATTAGCTGCCAAAGCGGGTGCAACCTATGTTTCGCCTTTTATTGGTCGTTTAGATGATATTTCATTCGATGGCATGGATTTGATCGATCAAATTCGTGTGATTTATGATAATTACGAGTTTGATACTCAAATTTTAGCTGCGTCTGTTCGTCACCCTATTCACATCATTAAATGTGCTGAAATCGGTGCTGATGTGATGACAGGACCATTGTCTGCGATGTTAGCTTTATTAAAACACCCATTAACAGATAGCGGTTTAGCTACATTCTTAGCTGATCACGCCAAATCGAACCAATAATATCATTTCTATGTCTGTACTTTCGTTTGAAAATGTTCATATCTCCCAGGAAGGAATTCCTACGTTGACAGATATTTCGTTAACAGTTGAGTCAGGCGAATTTTATTATTTAATCGGTAAATCAGGTTCCGGAAAAAGTACCTTCTTTAAATCGATTTTTGGTGAATTAGCTATCGATGCGGGTGCTGCTCAAGTTGCTGGATATGATTTAGTGACGATTAAAAATCAAGATATTCCTTACCTGCGCCGTAAATTGGGTTTTGTATTTCAAGACTTTCAATTACTGACCGACCGTAACGTTGAGCGTAATTTAGCTTTTGTGTTGGAAGCGACAGGGCATAAGGACTCCGTAGAAATTAAATCTCGTATTGAGGCTGTATTGGAGCAGGTGGGTATGGCAAATGCCATTCACAAACGCGTTCACAAGTTGTCAGGCGGCGAGCAACAGCGCATTGCCATAGCCCGTGCATTATTGAATAATCCTGTTTTGATTCTTGCCGATGAACCTACTGGGCACTTAGATCCAGAGGTTTCGATGGAAATTATGGAATTGTTCAAGCAATTAACTTTGCAGGGTACTTCCATCATTATGGCAAGTCATGATTACCACACCATTCAACGTGTTCCAGGAAAGATCTTGAAATGCGAAGGTGGTCAGATTGTTCCCGTTAGCGCACTTTAATTACTTTCCTGTCAAATAAGTCACGGGAATAATGCATTCTTCTAGGGATATTCCGCCATGTTGGAAAGTATTCCGATAGTGATTCACATATTGATTGTAATTGTTCGGGTACGCAAACATATAATCTTCTTTCGAAAATACATAAGAGGTGGATACATTGGGTTTTGGCAAAAATAATTGCTCAGGTTTTCGGCAAACCATCATTTTACTCGAAGCATCCCAATTTAAATTTTTCCCTTGTTTGTAGCGCAAATTCGTATTCGTATTTCGGTCTCCAATGATTTTAATGGGGTTTTGTACCCGTATCATACCATGATCTGTCGTGATGATGACCCGACCCTTTTTCTCTGCAATACGTTTTAAGAAATCGAATAGGGGAGAGTGCTGGAACCAACTCGCCGTGAGACTTCGGTAGGCGGATTCATCTGGCGCTAATTCTTTAATCATGGCCATATCGGTTCGAGCATGGGAGAGCATGTCAACAAAATTGTACACGACAACATTCAACTGATTCGTTAATAATTTGTTGAAATTGTCTACCAACTGTTTTCCTTGGTATTGATGGATAATTTTATGGTAAGAAGCCTTTCCTTCAATTCTTAGGCGTTTTAATTGTTCGTTTAAATAGAATTCTTCATGTTGATTATAGCCTTCCTCATCTTCAGAATCTCCTAAATCAAAAACCCATTTGTCAGGGTAATTTTTCTGAATTTCCATCGGCATCATTCCTGCAAATATGGCATTTCGCGCATAAGCAGTCGTGGTCGGTAAAATCGAAAAGTACGTCTTCTCCTCTTCCACTTGGAAATAATCTTGGATAAATACTTCCAAGGTTTTCCACTGGTCATAACGTAAATTATCAACCAAAATAAAGAAGAGGGGTGATTTGTCTTGAATGCGTGGAAAAACGTATTTACGCATCATTAAATGACTCAAGACGGGAGTGTCGCTATTGGGCTTTTGTAACCAAGACTCATACGAATTTTCAATGAATTTACTGAAATGCACATTGGCTTCCGACTTCTGGCTAATGAGGACATCCGACATCGATTTATTCTCAGTTTGGTCTATTTCCAATTCCCAATAGGTCAGCTTCTTGTAGATTTCAGCCCATTCTGAAGCATTTAAATCATCTTGATAGCGCATGGAGAGCTCCCTAAATTCTTGTTGGTAACTTAGGTTTGTTTTCTCATCCTCCAATCGCTTTTTGTCAAAGATTCGCTTCACTGACAATAATAGTTGGTTGGGATTTAGTGGTTTGATTAGGTAGTCCGCTATTTTAGATCCTATGGCATCTTCCATGAGTTCCTCTTCCTCTGATTTGGTAATCATGATGACGGGGAGGTTAGGGCGAATTTGCTTGATTGCAATCAAAACCTCTAAGCCTGTCATGCCTGGCATGTTTTCATCTAAAAACAAAACGTCGAATTTTTGCTTATTTACCAGGTCTAAGGCATCCGCGCCAGAATTGACTGCTGTCACTTGGTAGCCTTTGTTTTCTAAAAATATGATATAGGGAGTTAGTAAATCAATTTCGTCGTCTGCCCAAAGAATGGAATAATTCATGCTGTATATTTTATCACCTAAACGTAGCAATACGTTTTTATTGCCTTAAAATCCTTAAAAAATGTTAATTACAAAAAGCAGTATAGCAGGTTAAATTTAACTAAATTTGCGCAGGCTTTCATTGCATGTATGTCAAATATTTCTCCTATATCATTCTCATCCGCTGCGTACGAAAATCTTGTTTCGCTCGTTCAGCAAGGCAAGATGCCTGAGCCTTTTCTACGGGTCGGTATGCGCGGTGGAACCTGTGGCGGATCCTATGTCTTAGGCTTTGATCAAAAAACGGAATATGATGAAGAATATCTCATTCAAGAAATCCCCGTAGTTATTGATAAAAGGCAATTGTTGTTTGTTTTAGGCACTGAAATTAGCTTTGAGCCCAGTGCCAACGGTTTTTACTTACATAAACCCAATCCCATCTCATGAAATTTGCTGCCATAGATATCGGTTCGAATGCTGCTCGTTTACAAATATCCAGTGTATTGGAAAATGACGGGATGATGAGTTTTAAACGTGTTGAATATGTTCGCTTTGCCTTACGTCTAGGCCACGATGTATTTAGTCATGGAACGATTTCGCCTGAATCAGAGGTTCGTGTATTCAAGTTGTTGCATGCCTACAAGTTGCTGATGGATTTACATGAGGTACAAGATTATTCCATTTGTGCTACTTCAGCCATGCGAGAAGCGGCAAACTCAGCAGAACTCGTTACACGCATCCATAAGATTTTGGATATGAAAATTCAAATCATCGATGGGGCACGCGAAGCAGAATTAATCAATGATGTGGTCGTTAAATCCTTAAACCCGAAGAAAAATTACCTGCATATCGATGTGGGTGGTGGTTCTACTGAATTGAATTTTTACCGCAATCAAGAAAAATTCGCATCTAAATCTTTTAAAATTGGTTCTGTGCGTTTACTTGAAGGAAAAGAAAAAGAAGGTGATTGGGATAAAATGAAAAAGTGGATTTCGTTACAAATGGAATCCTTAAGAGGGCCTGTTCATGCCGTCGGTACGGGAGGAAATATCAGTAAGCTATACAATTTGTCAAGTCAGGTTAGCGATGAAAAAATAATGGATATTGATGAATTACAGCGTATCTCGGACTTCATTAGTTCCTATTCATATGAGGACCGTGTGAATAAATTGCGTTTAAATACAGACCGTGCTGATGTGATTGTACCTGCCGCGTCTATTTACCTGACTGCGATGGAATTAGCAGGTTGTCAAACGATTTTTGTGCCTGATTTAGGTTTGAAGGATGGAATCATTCAAATGTTGCACGAGCGGATGCAGCAACGGAAAAGATCAATTAGCTAGTCGATATAAGACACCCATCGAAAGAATTTGTGAATATTGCCAATTGGGATCTTGATCGTAATCCTTAAAAAGTACTGCTTGTAAATTCGTACTCACATATTTATTTACTTTCATCGTGAAATTCGCATCTAATCGATGGACAATGCCATTTGAATAGCCCATACGGAAGTAGTCTACCAAGGCAGAATAACGTGCTTTCATGTTGATATTTTGGAAAATATCCTTTTCTACATTCATCAAATACTGAAATACAAATTGGTTACGAATATTATCACCCGGTTTCTCCAAGCCAAATAAGCCAGCTCTTGAAATTCGCTCATCAAATACAAAGGTTTGACGTAAGCTTCCTACACCTATTCGCGTATAAAACGATTTGTCCGGATGATATTCAAAACCCATGGAGGAAGTTAAATAAGCCGGTGCAAATATGTTTGATACCAATGAATCAACAGGAATTCCCTTTAGATTCTTTTTCCCATATTCAAAACCTTGGAAAAACTGTGATGAAAAGTTGGTCGACCCATAAAAATCCCATTTCGGGCTTATTCGGTAACCAGCTTTAAATTCATAAAAGATTCGGTCAACGTTCTTTCGTAAGCTTTGTGAGCGGTTTTGAAGAAAGCCTACTTGCAGATTTAAATCACTATTTAAGCGCCAATTCTTATTGTTTACTTTCGCTGAATGGTTTAAAAACCAGCCGATGGCGAAGGTATTTGTTCCCCCACCTTTCCAGTTGTCAGAAAAACTGGATTGATTTAAATTAATTCCCGTATTGAAATCTCTTTTCCATTTATTTGCTAAACTATCTGCTCCCACATCCGCTTTTACGGCGTGTAAACTCGATATAAGTAGAACAAGAAAAAAGTATCGTTGCATCATAAGTACAAATGTACAAAAAGGTTTTACCTATTTAGACTGCTTTGTCGGCTTTGATATGCCAAATTTTAACGGTTGAGGTAAATGACTCACCGGGCGCCAAAACACGTAAGCCGTCTCCAGTATTGTATGCATCGGTATTTGCCGACATCGGTTCAATGGCCACACAGTTTTCATTTTCAGGTGCAAAAACAACTAAAAAAGGGAAGTCAATACTTGATTGTTCGATATATAACGATTCCTTTTTCTGCTTATTATAGAGCTGTGTAATATGTTTGTCCTTGGGTTTTAATCGAAAGACATTATCCAATATTTCTTTCCCTAGATCAACGCCAGCACTGGCATCATTCATTTCTTCGCGCAAAGGGATCATCTGGCTATCCGAAAGAAATTTACTCATTGAATCAAATCGGATACTCCAATCCGCTAAACCGCCTTCTGTTAAGTTGAAATAGGGGTGCCAGCCGCAAGCAAATGGCATATTGCCTGAACCGGTATTTTTAGCTTGAAATTGCAATTGAAACGAATTATCAGCTGAGAAGGAATACGTTAATTTCATCTCGAAGGGGAAAGGGTATGCCTTTTCTTCCGCATAATAATGATGGGTTAAGGTAGCTTTAGATGACTCCAGGATTGTTTCAAAAGGCTTACGCGCCAATAAGCCATGAATGGCATTTCCTAAGTTAGGTTCATTGATGGGTAATTGATAATTTCTTCCTTCAAAGGAATAATTGCCATTCCGCACACGATTTACCCACGGGGTCAATAAGGCACTAGGATGATAGGGATTTTCGCTGTTAGCATAGCGATCTACAAAGGGTATTTTTATGATATTTCCTGCCCAATTTAATTGAGACAACATGGCGCCGTAAGCAGGAATGAGCTCGAAAAAGGCAGTTTGGTCTGGACTTTTTATGTGTATTATTTCCATATCGTTTTTTCTTCTATGCCCATGCCATAGAGGGCAAAATCATATTTAACAGGGTCATTGGGATCCAAAGCTCGTAAGGTATCGGTTAATTCCAAGGCTTTTTTCCAGTTTGTAGGTCCCGGTTGAATCAATTGTAAACTTTCTGCGGTACGTAAGGCGTGCACATCTAATGGGCAAACCAATTGATGGGGTCTGATATTATTCCAAATACCAAAATCAACTCCCGTTTCATCTTTTCTCACCATCCATCTTAAAAACATGTTGATGCGCTTGCATGCTGAGTTTTTCGTTGGGGAAGCTATGTGCTTTTGCGTGCGTTGCGGTGCAAATTCATCATCGAAAAAATGTGTATAAAATCGATTGATGGCTTGCTCGACCGTTTGTTCCTCGGCTTGATAGGTAGCACCAAAAGCGGTTTCTAGGCTATCATATTGCTGATAATGCCGCTTGAA
This sequence comes from Bacteroidota bacterium, assembly GCA_041191865.1. Classification (GTDB taxonomy): domain Bacteria; phylum Bacteroidota; class Bacteroidia; order Cytophagales; family Spirosomataceae; genus Aquirufa. The sequence goes on along the minus strand of JBEEOB010000112.1, from coordinate 13,062 downwards.
AAATGAAATAAAATACAAGGCGTCCGTAGCGTTAAAGGTGCGATGTTTGAAACTTTCAAAGCGTTTCAGGTCGCTCGATTGATGTTGTAAAATGAATTGATATGGGGTTCCGTCCATCAATTCTATTAGTTCATGTGCTTTGGAAATGATTGTCTTTCGTTGGCCCCAGGCCAACATAGCTACCCAAAATCCCATAATTTCCATATCTTGTTTCTTTGTAAAAAGATGTGGGATCTGAATCGGATCGTGTTCGATAAAGCGTTTGTGATTGAAAAAATGGAATTTCTCATCCAATAATTTAATCACATGTGCTTCCATGACTTATTTTCTATTACCCAAGAACGCTAATAACCGCGATGGTAAGGATAGAACCCAAACCGCAACAGTTATAACCATTGAAAATGCAGCAATAAACGGATAGGAGAGAATGAATAATACCTCAAAAGCTATGGTACCTGCCGTGATGGGTCTTTTGCGCTTGGCCATCTTATTGAACTAAATAGCTGATTTCTGCTCGGATTCTTTTATCCACGGCATTCAAACGTTCAAATGCTTTGGGAGATAGTTTGATGATCAATTTGCTATCTGTGTTAGGCAAGCGGCCAATAACCTTCACCCATATACTTTGTCCATTGGCAAGATTTTTAACTAATACCAAAGTTCCTATCGGTGCTGATTTGTGTAAGGCTAAATATTTGCCAGAATTATCAGGCACGTCAATTAATTCAGCCATACCTGTCTCAATCGTTTTACGCATGCCATTGGCATCCGTTTGTTCTGCTGCAGCCGTAGGCGTTTTTGTTTCTTCCGTATTTTTCGTTGGTAATTGTGCCGACTTATCAATCGGTGTCGTTGTTGATGGTGCGGCTACAATGAGTCGTTGACCCTCTTTCAGGACATCGCTTGTTAAGTTATTCCATTTGCGAATTTCAGCCATGGTAACCTTGTACAAATTTGCCACGGTTAATAAACTTTGTTTCGCTGTAACGATATGAATTCCCGTTGAATTACTTGGTTTTTGTTCGGGTGCCTTTTCTAAGGCTTTTGCTACCGAAAGTAATGTGTTGGTGCTTTCATCTAAGTAATGCAAGGGAATAAAGACTAGTTCTCCTGAATTTACAGGAATCTCGATTTCAGGATTAACTTGTTTGAATTCAGCTAAGGATAAATTGAATCGCTTGAGTATGCTATATAGGTTTTGTTTGGGCCCAACTTTATAGACCAAATACGTTTTGTTGTTTTCTTTTTTTAGACCCAATGAATCAAGGCTGTTACTCATGCCACAGAAAGTTCCGAGCAGCATGACAAAAAGAATAGCGAAGCGAAGTTTATAAATCTGCATAGATGAAAAGTTCACGTTTATCTTTGATAAAAAATAAAGTATTTTGAACGCATTGGAAAGTATGATAGCCCATCAACTCACCTTCGACAAGTGTCTCTAAAAACAGCGTATTGAAATCAAAATCGCAAATTCTTAGTTGGTTTTTCCAAGCGTTATCGTAAATATAATAAGAAAATATCAGCTTATTAGAGCCTTCCCAATAATCCATTCCTTTTCCTATTTTTTCCTTAAATTTTCGATCAAATAGGGTGGCGAAAGCCTGGAATTCAGCTTGGCTTTCCTCGAAATGTAAAGGTGATACTACGGATAAATCCGAAGCTTTTTTGCCTGAGTCAAAGGAAGTTTGAACCTTCCCAGAGGTTAAATCAATAATCCCTTGATTCGTAATCAATTGTTGGTTTTCAAGCTTACTCCATTGCTTTAAGGGTAGCGAATAGCGTAATTTTCCACTTGGGAAATCATAGGCCTCTAATCCTTCTATGCCTGGGTTTTTTCCTTGTCGGAGTCTTAAGAATACACCTCCGTCGACTAGGCCTGCCAACCACTGCAATGATTTATTTCGATCAGGTAAATGTGGAATAGGGTCGAGTGACAGCCTTTGTAAATCCAGCGTAAATGTTTGAATTTGGTCTGCATTCCTTGTTTCAATCCACACCTGTGGTTCGGAAACTGTTCCCCAGTAACCTAAACTCCAAATCGTATCTGTAAATCGGTGATTGAATATTTTTCGCATATATCAGAAAGCATCCTCGTCAATTATGTGCAAATTTGAGAAAAATTCATCACTTAAGTTTGAAAAATGATGCACGACAAAAAAGTTATTGCCATTATTCCTGCACGATTCGCTTCAACCCGTTTTCCCGGAAAACCCTTAGTTGACTTGGGTGGAAAACCGATGATTCAGCGAACATATGAACGTGTCATGGCCGTAAAAGGGTGGTACCGTGTCGTGATAGCTACGGATGATTTGCAAATTAAAGCGGTTGCCGAGGGTTTTGGAGCAGAAGTGATTATGACGCGAGGTGACCATGTATCAGGTACCGATCGTTGTGCTGAAGTTTTGGGCAATTTCAAGGAAAGCCTTGATTATGTCGTTAATATTCAGGGGGATGAGCCCTTTATAGAGCCTGCTCAATTGCAAGAACTTGCGTCTGGCTTTAAAACCCATGCGCCTATTTTGACGCTGATTAAACAAATTAAAGATGCGGATACGCTCTTTTCTGTCAATACCCCCAAAGTAGTCGTGAATCATCGGGGCGAGGCCTTGTACTTTTCCCGACAAACCATTCCCCATGTTCGTGGTGTTGCGCCAGAAGATTGGTTGGAAGCGCATACCTACTTCAAACATATCGGATTATATGCCTATCGAGCGGATGTTCTGATGGAAATTAGCCGATTAAAACCAAGTCCTTTGGAATTAGCTGAATCCTTGGAGCAATTGCGCTGGCTCGAAAATGGCTATGTGATTCAAACCATCGAAACTCAATTCGAAACGATGGGAATAGATACGCCAGAAGATTTGGAAAAAATCAAAAAAATGGGCTTAGTTTAGGTGTATTTCGGCTCATCTTTTGAGCGTTTTGTGGTATATTTGCAGGATTATGCAGAAGCCATCTATATACGAACAATTGCGTCAACGGATTTTAGTCCTGGACGGTGCAATGGGTTCATTGATTCAAGAATATAAGTTATCGGATGCCGATTACCGTGGTGATCGGTTTAAGGATTTCCCTCATGAAGTAAAGGGTAATAATGATTTGCTTTCCATTACACGCCCGGATGTCATCAAGGAGATTCATGCCAAATATTTTGAGGCAGGTGCTGATATCGCAGAAACGAATACGTTCTCGGGTACGTCCATTGCGATGGCCGACTACCACATGGAGGATTTGGTCTATGAATTAAATTACGAATCGGCTAAAATTGCCCGTGAAGTTGCTGATGAATTTACAGCAAAAACACCTCACAAGCCTCGTTACGTGGCTGGGTCTATTGGGCCAACCAACCGTACCCTTTCATTATCTCCTGATGTGAATGACCCAGGTTACCGGGCAGTTACCTTCGATGAATTGGTGGAAGCCTATACTGAGCAAGTGCGTGGTTTAGTTGATGGAGGTGCGGATGTATTATTAGTCGAAACGGTTTTTGATACGCTGAATGCGAAAGCAGCGCTTTTTGCCATCGATCAATTTTTCAAGACAAACACACAAAAAACGTATTTGCCTGTCATGGTTTCTGGGACGATTACTGATGCCTCAGGAAGAACTTTGTCTGGCCAAACAACGGAAGCGTTTTTGACTTCTATTTCACACATGCCACTTTTGTCAGTGGGTTTAAACTGTGCGTTAGGCGCCGATTTAATGCGTCCCTATGTTAAGACGCTGAACGACAAATCACCTTTTTATGTTTCTGCGCACCCGAATGCGGGTCTGCCGAATGAGATGGGTGAATATGATCAAAGCCCAGAACAAATGGCTGTGGTCATTGAAGACTTTTTGCAAAATGGTTTTGTGAATATTATCGGAGGATGTTGCGGAACGACACCTGCACACATTCGCGCGATTGCCGAGGTTGCTGCTAACTATGCGCCACATCAATTGCCCGTAACAGGTCATAATCAAAAGTTATCTGGATTAGAACCTTTGGAAATTACCGAATTGACCAATTTTGTGAATGTCGGTGAGCGTTGCAATGTCACAGGTTCTAAGAAATTTGCCCGCTTGATTCGTGAAGAGAATTTCGAGGAAGCAATTGCGGTCGCACGTGAACAAGTCGACGGAGGAGCTCAAATTTTGGACATCAACATGGATGAGGGGATGATTGATGGGGTGAAAATGATGCCACAATTCCTCAACTTGTTGATGGCTGAACCTGATATTGCTCGTTTGCCAATCATGATTGACTCTTCCAAATGGGAGGTTATTGAAGCGGGATTGAAATGTGTACAAGGGAAATCTGTTGTCAATTCAATCTCCTTAAAAGAAGGGGAAGAGCGGTTTATTGAATTAGCGAATAAAGTAAAACAATATGGTGCGTCAGTTGTCGTAATGGCTTTTGATGAGGACGGTCAGGCGGATTCTTACGAGCGCCGGATTGAAATTTGTGAACGCGCCTATCGGATTCTGGTTGACCAAGTGGGTTTCCCCGCGGAAGACATCATTTTCGATCCCAATATTTTAACCGTCGCAACGGGAATCGATGAGCATAATAATTATGCGAATGATTTTATCAAAGCGACGAAATGGATTAAAGAGCATTTGCCACTGGCTAAAGTTTCAGGTGGGGTATCCAATATTTCCTTCTCCTTCCGTGGAAACGAACCGGTTCGTGAGGCCATGCATACGGTCTTTTTATACCACGCGATTAAAGCGGGTATGGATATGGGAATTGTGAATGCAAGCCAATTGGGCGTTTATGATCAAATAGACCAGCCGCTTCGCGATTTGTGCGAGGACGTCTTATTGAATCGCAATGCGGAAGCAACGGAGAAATTGGTACATTTTGCTGAGACTGTAAAGTCGGTCGGAAAAGAAGCTGTGGTGGATGATGCTTGGCGTTCATTGCCAGTCAATAAACGTTTGGAGCATGCCTTAATTAAAGGTTTGACGGAGTTTATTGATGAGGATGTGGAGGAAGCGCGTCAATTAGTTGAACGTCCAATCCAGGTGATCGAGGGTCCTTTGATGGATGGAATGAATGTGGTGGGTGACTTGTTTGGTGAAGGAAAAATGTTCCTGCCTCAGGTTGTGAAGTCGGCACGTGTCATGAAAAAGGCTGTTGCCTATTTATTGCCATTTATTGAAGCAGAAAAGCAAGGGGGTGAAAGTTCATCTGCCGGAAAAATATTATTAGCTACCGTGAAAGGGGATGTGCATGATATTGGTAAGAATATCGTGGGCGTTGTATTGGCATGTAATAATTACGAGGTAATCGACATCGGTGTGATGGTTTCCTGCGAGAAAATTTTGGCTGCTGCCAAAGAACATAATGTTGATATTATTGGTCTTTCGGGCTTAATTACGCCTTCTTTAGATGAGATGGTTTATGTGGCCAAAGAAATGGAGCGCCAAGGATTTACCGTTCCTTTGTTGATCGGTGGTGCAACTACGTCGCGTATTCATACGGCTGTTAAAATTGACCCTCATTATAGCGGACCTGTCATTCACGTGTTGGATGCATCACGTTCCGTTCCCGTTGCAGGCCGATTGTTGCAAAGTGAATTGACTTCACAAGAAATCTTCAACGAGATCAAGCAGGAATATGCGGAATTACGCGTATCACATGCCGCACGCCAGCAAGAGAAAAATTACTTGTCGATTGAGCAAGCGCGTCAAAAATCTACGGGCATTGACTGGGCTGGATTCAAGGCTAAGAAACCTAGTTTCTTGGGTGTAAAATATTTTCAAGATTATGATTTAGCAGAAATTGCTCAATACATTGATTGGACGCCATTCTTCTCGACATGGCAATTGTCCGGTAAATATCCGCGAATTTTTGAGAACGAAACGATCGGTCAAGAGGCTAGAAAATTGTTCAACGATGCGCAAGCACTTTTGAAGGAGATTGTGAATAATAAATTACTAACTGCCAAAGCTGCTTTAGGATTCTTTCCTGCGAATGGCTTTGGAGATGATATTATTTTGCATGATATCGTTGAACAAGTGAAAGAAGTACCATGTGATAAACATGGTGTTCACACACACATTGAATACGATGTCATTAAAAAAGATGAAACGTCGGATTCAAGTGCTTGGTTGCATCATTTACGCCAACAAGGTCAAAAGGCTGCTAGTCTTCCAAACCGTTGTTTAAGTGATTTTGTCGCGCCTTTGCAAACAGGTGAAACGGATTACGTAGGAGCTTTTGCTGTAACGACGGGTGTAGGCATTGAGGTCTTATTGGAGCGTTTTGAGAAACAACACGATGATTACAATTCCATCATGGTGAAAGCCCTGGCAGATCGTTTAGCGGAAGCTTTTGCTGAATTGATGCACGCGTGTGTTCGTAAAGAATTTTGGGCATATGCATCCGAAGAGAACTTGAGCAATGAAGAATTGATTTCAGAAAAGTATCAAGGCATTCGTCCTGCTCCAGGTTATCCTGCTTGCCCGGATCATACGGAAAAGAAGCGACTATTTGAATTGCTGGACGCTGAAAAACAATTGGGAATTGAATTAACAGAAAGCTATGCGATGCATCCTGCTTCATCTGTTTCTGGATTCTATTTTTCTCATCCGGAAAGTACTTATTTTGGATTAGGTAAAATAGCGAAAGATCAAGTAGTTGATTATGCCAATCGCAAGGGAATGAGTGTAGAAGAAATTGAACGATGGTTAAGTCCCGTTTTAACCTATGATGTTTAAAATAACATGACAAAAATTACACAATATATCGAGGAAGCGAAGGGAAAAACCTTATTCTCCATTGAGATTATTCCACCGATGAAAGGCCAGCATTTGGGTGAATTGGTTTCACACATTGAGCCTTTGATGGAATTTAAGCCGCCCTTTATTGAGGTGACCTATCACCGCGAGGAATATATTGAGAAAATGGTTGATGGGCTATTGAAACGGATTCCGATTCGAAAGCGTCCTGGTACCTTAGGTATTTGTGCTGCCATCATGCAGAAATTCAAGGTAGAAGCCGTGCCACATGTGATTTGTGGAGGTTTTACCAAAGAGGAAACCGAAGATTTTTTGATTGATTTACATTATTTAGGCATCGAAAATGCGTTAATATTACGAGGTGATCAAGAAAAAGGGGAGGATCGATTTATTCCCAAACCAGGAGGTCATGCCTATGCCAATGAGTTGGTTGAGCAGGTACATGCCATGAATCAAGGTATTTTGTTGCATGAGGAAACGGAGTCTTTACCTACCAATTTCTGTATTGGTGTTGCTGCTTACCCCGAAAAGCATTTTGAAGCAGTTTCTTTGGAAGAAGACTTGCGCTATTTGAAACAAAAAGTGGATGCTGGTGCTGATTACATTGTGACGCAAATGTTCTTTAATAATCAGCATTATTTCGATTTTGTCGATAAATGCCGTGCCATGGACATACATGTGCCCATTATTCCTGGCATAAAGCCATTAGCCACTGCGCGCCAACTGGAAATATTACCTGAAATATTCCATTTAGAAATGCCAGAAGCCTTGGCTTCCGAAGCGAAAAAGTGTTCAAATAATGCGGCTATCAAACAATTGGGCATTGATTGGGCGGTGCAGCAAGGTAAAGAATTGATTCAAGCGGGTGTGCCTGCTTTGCATTTCTATACCATGAGTAAGTCCGATAGTGTGCATGCCATTGCATCAAAATTGTTCTAGCTTACGTGTTTCCAGTTTTCTCCTTTCTTAATGCGTGTTACTTGGGTTGAGGTAATGCCAAATTGCTTCGCAATCATTTTGGGCCTGCTTTTCCCTGAAAGAAGCATTTGCTTGATGATTTTGACCTTACCTGGATTGAGTTTATAATGTTTGCCAGTAGTGGGTTTTCGCTTATTTACATTGGCTGGATTTAGTCGATTATGTGCTGTCAATTGAGCGCGTGTTACCCATTTTAAATTAGTCACTTCATTGTTTAATTTATCATAGTCGAGGTGGATAACAAATTGATTATCAGCCGCCTTTTGGCTTACAAAATGGAGCGCTACCAATTTATGCAGATAAAAGTTGAAATGTTCGGTACCTATCCGAATATTGAGTGTTCGATAGCCCTGAATACTTGATCCTCGTAAGATTTTTTGATCCTTATTTCGGACTCTGCCAAAATTCGAAATTTGATAAACTTGATTAGTCGGAATAGGCAATTGAATAAATGCCCATTTTTCCGTCCATGTAGAACGTGTAAGCATAAAATTGTGTATTAGTGGTTATAATTGAGCGTTAAGCTAAGTTAAAATCGCGAGATATTTCATTATTATTGTATCTACAAACTGATAATATGCGCGTCTTAGTCTATGGTGCCTCCACGAATCCCGCTCGATATGCTTATATCGCAACAAATCTGTTGTTGGAAAAAGGCCACGAAGTGTTTTTGGTAGGGATAAAAAAAGGAGAGGTAGCAGGAATTACCATTCAGCAAAATCAACCGCTGCTATCGGATATTCACACAATTACTTTATATGTTGGCCCGCAGCACCAACAAGATTTGTTGGCCTATATTAATTTATTAAACCCTAAGCGTGTGATTTTTAATCCAGGAACTGAGAATCCTGTATTAATGTCTGAGTTAATCAAACAAGGCATTGAAGTAGAAGAGGCCTGTACGCTTGTGATGTTGCATACAGGCCAGTTCTGATTTAGATCGCTGTTAGCGTAAATTCGAATTCCTCCATAATCAGGTTCGCTAATAATTTCTTACATGCTTCCGTTACAATCTCATTCGCCGCTGCTTCTGTAGCTGCTTCTAATTGTAAAGTGATATGCTTTCCAATACGAACGTCAGATACTTGCGTGATATTTAAGTTTTGTAAGCCGATGCGAACTGCTTTTCCTTGTGGGTCAAGAATTTCTTTTTGAGGCATTACATTGATTTCGGCGATGAATTTCATTTTTGAATGGATTTATTTAACGAAAGAATACCTGAGAGAGCGATATAAGATATCACCAAAACAGGGAAAGCTGCAAATTTAAGCATTACTAGCAAAGCAACGCAATAAATTAAGAATAAGTATTTGCTTTGATTCTCAGTCCAAGACCATGTCTTGAATTTAAAGGCCATCAAGGGCAATTCGGAAACGAGTAAATAACTCATTAATATACTGTAAATCAACAGGCCTTGGTAATGCAAAATATAAGCCGTGTATTCCGGTTGGAAATGTAAAATCAAAGGCAATGATGCCACCAAAAGCCCGTTTGCGGGTGTTGGAACACCGATAAAAGAATCCGTTTGACGCGTATCGATGTTGAATTTGGCTAAACGATATGCCGACATTAATGCTAATGAAAATACCAAGAAGGGTTTGTAAAAACCAAAAGGCCCCGTGGTACATTGAGCCCCACAACTTTGCTCCACTAAATTCAGTAACATAAAACTGGGAAGTATTCCAAATGAAACCACGTCTGCCAATGAATCCAATTCTTTCCCAAGGTCCGAATAGGCATGTAAAAGACGCGCTAAAAATCCATCCAAGAAATCACAAACCAAGGAAATGAAAATGCAATAAGACGCAAAAAGGACGTTCCCTTGCATAACAAAATACAATCCCATGCAACCCGCTAACAGATTACCTAAGGTCAAAAGATTAGGGATTTCCTTTTTCATGCTTTCACAAATGGGTTTGATGTTTTTTCTTCTGAAATCGTTGTTGACGGACCATGGCCAGGATATACGATGGTTTCCCCCGGCAAAGTATATAATTGTGTTTTGATACTCGTTACCAAGTCGGCATGATTACATAGTGGAAAATCTGTCCGACCGATACTGCGTTTAAACAATACATCTCCGCCGAATACCCATCCCACGGATGCTTCATAAAATGCCACATGTCCCGGCGCATGTCCAGGTACGAACAATACGTTGAAGTTCATTTCTCCCACTTGAATTTGTTCATCATTGACCAACCAGCGATCTACTTCGGCTGCTTGGAAATGTGGGAATCCGTAAACTTGGGCTCTGTTTCCTGCATCCGCTAACAAAGGCTTATCGAATGGATGAAGGCAAAATGGGATTTTATAGGTTTGTTGGAAATACGCCACGCCCAGCACATGGTCAATGTGCGCATGCGTATTCAGGATAAATTGAAGCTTAATACCTTTTGACTCGATAAATTCATGCATTTCTTTTCGCTCCTCATAGGTATAACAGCCCGGATCAATAATGACCCCATTACCTGCGTCATCCCAAACGAAATAGGCATTCTCTTGAAACGGGTTGCAGGTAAAAGCTTCTTGGTAAATCACGAAAATATATTTTGGTGCAAATTACAAATTTTATGAGCGACCTAGTAAAAAGATACAGGGTTTTTTGTGCAGGTCTGGCTTCTCTGTGGACCATTGTTGCAAGCTTTTCGTTTGCGTAAATCCCGTAGGGTCTTGGATATTGCATCCGATTGCCAACAATTGATTTCCGGGTAATTGCTGAATTAAATCGTCCAGCATCGCATTATTCCGATAAGGAGTTTCGATGAATAATTGGGTTTCCCCTGTCTTCTCGACATCTTTTTGTATTGCCTCGATGCGGCGGATTCGTGCGGCACGATCGATGGGTAGGTATCCATGAAAACGAAACTGCTGGCCAGAAAACCCGGATGCCATCAAAGCTAAGAGGATCGAAGAAGGACCTACCAAAGGTAAAACCTCGATACCCATTTCCTGAGCAATAGCAACTGCTAAAGCACCTGGATCAGCAACACCTGGACAGCCTGCTTCGGAAATGACACCAATCAATTCAGTTTTGCTATGTTTTTTGAGAAAATCAACCACCGTTTTACGCTCGGTATCCTTATCTAATATTTCAAACGTTAACTCATCGATTTGAATTCCCAGTTTTAATTCACTGATGAATCGTCGTGCGGTTCGTACATTCTCCACGAGAAAGTGTTTTGTTTGAAGAACTGATTGTCGCACTTCTTCTGGGAGAACCTTAGCGGCTGTTTGTTCCGCAATGGGGCAGGGGATGAGGATTAACTTCATAGAATATCTTTTAATACCTGAATAAAGGCTTCCGGTTGGTCTGCCTGCACCCAATGTCCTGCGTTTGGTATTTCAATCAATTCGAAATTGGGGAAAATTTCTGCTATGTAACGTTCATCTTCTGGTTGGATGTAATGTGAATTCCCCCCTTTGATGAAATAGGTTGCTGTATCACATGCGTTTTTGATGAATAACTCATGCCCAACCATATCAATGTTTTTGGTGATGACAGGCAAGTTGATTCGCCAGGCAAATGCGCCCTCGGAATTACGGTATAGGTTCTTCAGTAGAAACTGACGTACACCTTCATTTTCTTCAAAACGTTTCATGTGCTCATTCGCATCATTTCTGCTTTGAATTGCTTGTAAGTCTACGGAATTTAATCCAGATAAAATGCTCGTGTGGTGAACTGGATAAAATTTAGGGGCAATGTCAACCACGATGATTTTTTGTGCGATTCCTGGGTAGTTTAACCCAAATTGCATAACCGTTTTGCCGCCCATGGAATGACCAAGGATGATTGGATTATCTAGGTTGTGGTCTTCGATAAATTCTTTTAAGTCCGCCGCCATGACTTGGTAGTCGAATTCGTCCGACCAGGGTGATTGCCCATGGTTGCGCTGGTCCAATAAATATACACGGTTGGTTTCAGCGAAAGCTTTGGCAATACCTAGCCAGTTATCGGAGGTGCCAAATATTCCATGTAGAATGATGATGGGGGTTCCCGTTGTGCCAACGGTGCGGGCGAATAGTTTCATTAGGCTAAATAAATGGCTTTGTCGTGTGCTTTGGTTAATTCACCGATGGGGCTTAATTCCAATCCTTGACTTAAGGCAAATGCTTCAAATGCTGCGGTATGTTCCGCTTCTACGGCTATTAAGAGGCCACCTGATGTTTGTGGGTCCGCCCCGATGTATCTTTGGCGTTCATTGATTTCATCACTTAAGCGGTGACCATAGCTCGCTAAATTTCGAGATGTTCCTCCAGGGAAGCATTTTTGATCTAAGTAATAAGCGATGTTTGGAAGGAGTGGAAGACTATCAAAGTCAATTTTGGCACTCAGGCCGGATCCATCCGCCATTTCTACTAAGTGGCCAAATAAACCAAACCCAGTCACATCTGTTAAGGATTTCACATAAGTTAAAGGTCCTAAATGCGCCCCGAACGAATTCAAGGTACTCATTTGTTTTACCGCGCGCCCCAAATCTCCTGCCTCAACGATACCCCGTTTTTGGCCCGTTGTTAAAATGCCTACGCCCAAAGGTTTAGTTAGATAAAGTATACAGCCTTCTGTGGCCGTATCGTTTTGCTTGAGTTCTTCTTTTTTAACTTTCCCTGTGACTGCTAATCCAAAGATAGGCTCAGGAGAATCGATGGAGTGACCACCTGCTAATGGAATCCCAGCTTCTGCACAGGCAGCTCGTCCTCCTTCTAATACTTGGGCGGCAACTTCGGGGGCTAATTTGTCGATCGGCCAACCTAGAATGGCAATTGCCATGAGCGGTGTTCCACCCATTGCATAAATATCAGAGATTGCATTGGTGGCAGCAATTTTGCCGAAGTCAAAGGGATCGTCAACAATTGGCATGAAAAAATCAGTCGTTGAAATCACGGCTTCTCCATTTTGCCAATCGAAAACTGCCGCATCGTCTCGGCTTTCATTGCCAACAAGTAAGAGGGGGTGATGTTTTTTCGGCGTATCTGATTTTAGAATGGTGTCTAAAATTTGAGGGGAAATTTTACATCCACACCCTGCGCCATGTGAAAATGCCGTTAATTTGATGGGTTCGTTTTTCGATTGCATAAAGTTGAATTCTGTGGCAAAATTATTCTTTAAATAGTTAAAAATTATCTTTCTGTTAAATTTAAAATGATTTTAGGACTAATCTAGGGTTGTATCATGTGAAAAGGTAAATTTAATATGCCTTTAATGCTAAATATCAGATAATTATATGGTTAGTTGGGATAAAAGCTTTTGGTTTATTTTTGGAGTATTTGATTTTTTAGGTTTATTTTGTGACCAAATTCTTCAGTTTCATTTATAACTAAATTCCAAATTTATGCAGAGAAGATTTATTACTCATTCTG
>JBEEOB010000111.1:0-36705 GCA_041191865.1 Bacteroidota bacterium | reverse complement strand
GTATTTTAAAATAAGTGTATTTTTGTTCCTTATTCGAATAATGCATGGGAATCGTCATACGGCAAAGTCTTAAAGCCTCCATCGTCACCTACTTGGGGACGGCGATCGGGACGTTCAATGTTATCTTTCTATACAATCAATTCTTAAATCAGGAGGAAGTAGGCCTAATTGCCGGAGCCTTGGTCAGTATTCCATTGATTTTTGCTTCTTTTACCCAACTAGGAATCCCCCAATTAGCCGTTCGATTCTTTCCGCATTTCGATGATCCCGAGAATGGACACAATGGCTTTTTTACCTTTCTATTAATATCGCCCCTCTTTGGCCTGAGTCTTTTTACTTTAGGGTATATCGGATTGCGCGAAACTTTCCACAGCATTTATGCGGATACCTCCCCCCTTTTGCCGCGCTATTTTTATTACATCATTCCACTAACAGCGAGTTTTCTGTACATGGCGATTTTGGAGGCCTATGCACGCGTGCATTTACGCATCGTGGTTCCAGCCATCATTCGGGAGTTGTTGTTGCGCATATCTAACTCGGTATTAATCTTGGGTTTTGGCTTAGGCTATTTGAATTTAGACCAATTGGTTTTAGGCATCACGCTTTCCTATGTGTTCGCAGTGATCGGGTTATTGATTTACATCAAACAATTAAAACGTTTCTATACGCGCTTCGACTTTTCGTTTCTACGTAAGCCCGTGTTCAACGAAATGTTGCAATATGGCGGCTGGGTTATTTTAGCCGGCGCGAGTTTTACCTTAATCCAACATGTCGAAAAAATCATGTTACCAGCCTATGCGGGCGGTTTGGGTACAACAGCCGTATTTGATATTAACTCCCGCATGGGTTTAATGATTGCCATCCCGCGCAATGTGATTGCGGCGATTAGCACACCTATTTTGGCACAAGCCTGGAAACGAGACGACCATGCGCAAATCGCGGATATCTATAAAAAATCTTCGGCCAATTTATTATTAGTCGGTTGCTTTCTATTCTTAGGTATCTGGTGTAACCTGGATTTCATTTACCAAATCATCCCGAACCATGAAGTGTATGAGGCCGGAAAATGGGTGGTATTAATGGTGGGAATCAGCAAGGTGATCGACATGGGAACCGGCTTGAATTCGGAGATATTAATCAATTCGAAATACTACCGCTACGACCTCGTGTTTTACCTGATTTTGGCGATTGGAATTGTGGTGGGAAATTTAATTTTCATCCCCTTGTATTCCTATAATGGTGCGGCATTAGCCTCACTGATCGCGCTCGGCGGCTACAATGCCATCAAGTATTTTTTCCTTTGGAAAAAGATGGGCATGCAGCCATTTGATATCAAAACGCTCGGCATAATTGTTTGTAGTATCCTCATTGGCTACATCGTTTTGGCGATTCCCGTGATGGGCGACAATTGGTTTGTCAATGTCGGATTGCGTTCTGCGGGCATAACAGTGCTGTTCTTTTTGGCTTGTTGGGCCTTCAATTTATCCCCCGACATCCGCCAATTGATCGAAAATAAATTAAAGAAATGAAGTTGATGTCATTGGCGGGAGGTTTGCCGCACTATTACAATTTGGTATTGAATAAGCTCCAAAAGGAAATGGGGGTTGAGGTTTGTGTGGTCGTTCCATCTGCCAAAGGAGCCACCTTAGGCGCAGGCGTTTTTGAGAGCAAGGACGGCATTGAGTTCAAGGTTTTTTATCAAGAGGAATACACGACTTATTACGGCAAGAAATTTTTCAAGGGCTTGAAGGAATTAATTCTGCAGGAAAAGCCAGATGTGTTGATGGTCAATTGGCCTTATCAAGCGGCCTTTGTTTTTTACCCCGGTTGGTATAATTTCTTACGCCGAAACAATGTGGCTTTAGTTTCCAAAGAGATTCCATTCCAAGTTCCCCATTACGATGAAGCGATATCCTATTATTTGAATGGGGGCGGCGTGACGGAGAATAATCAGGCGCACCAACAAAACAAATCGATTTTGGCTCGTTTCAAATTCATGATTGTTCGAGAGACGCGTCGGCTTTTTAGCAATTTGGTGGATGCGCATATCAACTACCTCGATGAGGCTGTGGCGATGCATGCCTCCTATGGCGTGCCGGCGGAGAAGGTATTTGTGACGGCAAATTCCCCGGATACCGATGTGATTTTTGAGCATGTGGAAGCCTTAAAAGATGTCAAATCCAATCCATTCCGTTTGTTACACATTGGGCGTTTAGTGAAATGGAAGCAAGTAGATGTGTTGATCGAAGCAGCGATTGCCTTGCATGCGAAATATCCACAGACAGAACTAGCTATTGTAGGAGACGGTCCGGAATTAGAAGCCTTACAAGCACAAGCGGCTGGGCATGATTTTATTACCTTTCACGGAGGTATTTATGACATGCGGGATTTAGGCCAAATCACGTGTGAAGCAGGCATCTATGTCTTGGCCGGCATGGGTGGTTTATCCATCAACGAGGCCATGTGTTTTGCCAAACCGGTGGTCTGTTCCGTTGCGGATGGCACGGAAAAACGTTTGGTGCGCGAAGGCTACAATGGTCACTTTTTCGAATCGGGCTCGGTGTCTAGCTTAGTTTCGGTGATTGAAAAACTTTTCGCGAATTCCGATCAAATTGCCATTATGGGCAAGCGATCTCAAGAAATCATCCAACAGGAAATCAATATCCATACGGTATTGGGGAATTACATGGAGGCGTTTAGGTTTGCTATCGCTTCGCGATAGCAAACAGTCGCTAGTCGCTAGTCACTAGTCTCCCTTTGGTAATCCTTTCTAGTCTACCAAAGTTTGAGACGCATTCCGCGTCGATTCATCATTTTATAAGCCCAGGTTTTAACCTGGGGCTCTATATGTTTTAACTTGGGGAATGTCAGACTTTAGACAGACGACCATCTCGCTTTTCACCCTTCGGCTAGGTCCCTAAGCTAAAGCCTAGGTTTATAAACTATTAACCTCCGGTTTTAACCTGAGGATTAAATGGTGAAGGATAAGTGTTATATTCTTGTAATATGCAAACATGCGGTGAAAAAACTAAATAAACACCGCAATTATGCGGTAAATAGTTTATATATTTGCCGCATAAGTATTTAATCCAATGGCAAAATACATTTACGAGCACAATAATTGGACCAGCTTTAGTTGGGATGATAAAGCCATTAATGGAATTTTTGGCGAAGTTCGCCTAATGCAGGGCAAAATCATTGGGCACATGAATGCCCTTGGATTCTCTGCCAAAGAAGAAGCCACACTCAGCGCCCTAACCTTAGACGTTGTTAAATCTTCTGAAATAGAAGGAGAATTGCTCAACTTCGAACAGGTTCGCTCATCAATAGCCAGGCGATTGGGGATTAACACCGCTGGACTTGTGCCGAGTAGCCGGCACATTGAAGGTGTAGTTGAGATGATGTTGGATGCTACCCAACGCTACGAATTACCTTTAACTGAAAAACGCTTGTTCGGTTGGCACGCAGCACTTTTCCCCACAGGATATAGTGGTCCCTATGAAATTGAAGTGGGCAAATACAGATCAGGCGAAATGCAAGTAGTTTCAGGAGCTATAGGCAAAGAAAAAGTTCATTTTAAAGCAATAAAACCAGCATTAGTTAAAGGGGAAATGGACAAGTTTCTAACTTGGTTCAATCATGACAATCAACTTGATCCTGTATTAAAAGCTGCTATTGCCCACTTTTGGTTTATTATCATTCATCCCTTTGATGATGGAAACGGTCGAATAGGTCGAGCGATAACGGATTTGTTGCTTGCACGCGCTGAGGGCAGCGGGGAACGATTTTATAGTATGTCAAGCCAAATATTAAACGAACGCAAACGCTACTATGAAATCTTACAAAAAGTTCAACATAGCACGGGTAACCTGACCGAATGGCTCGATTGGTTTTTGAATTGCCTGAAAAATGCCATGCTTACAACGGAAAATACGACACAAAAAATAATTCATAAGGCTGAGTTTTGGAAACTACACCAACAAACTCCCATCAATGAAAGACAACGCTTGATGCTCAATAAGCTTTTAGACGGAATTGACGGTAAATTACAAACATCCAAATGGGCAAAAATGACCAAAACCTCCACAGATACCGCCTTGCGTGATATAAAAGATTTGATTGAAAAAGGCATCCTTAAACAAACGGCCGAAGGCGGTCGAAGTGCTAATTATGAATTACAAAAATAATTAAATTTAACCTCAGGTTATAACATGGGGACTTACAGAACGGATGTATTCATCAGCCTCGGCTGAGTCCCTAGGCTGAAGCCTAGAGTTATAACCTGGGGACTTATAGAACCGATGAATTCATCAGCCTTCGCCTGAGTCCCTAGGCTGAAGCCAAGGGTTATAAACTATTAACCCCAGGTTTTAACCTGAGGACTTACAGAATTGATAAATTCCACACTACTGCACAGTCCCTAGGCTGAAGCCTAGGGTTATAAACTTTTAGCCTTGGCTTAGGCCCAAAATCACCCACCATACCTCTTAATTCTTCACTCTTAATTCTCAACTCATTTCCCTATCTTTGTCCCTAATTATCCTTACAAAGATTCCCGAATGAAAGTAATTCAAGTCGTAGGCGCTCGCCCCAATTTCATGAAAGTAGCCCCGCTACATCGTGCCATTCAAAATCTTCCGGGTTGGACCTCCAAAATCGTACACACCGGCCAACATTTTGATGCCAAAATGAGCGACGTATTCTTTACCCAACTGGAATTACCAAAACCTGATTTCTTTTTAGGCATCGGTGGGGGAACACAATCCGAAGTGACGGCCAAGATCATGTTGGCCTTCGAACCCATTCTCTTAGCAGAAAAACCGGATCTTGTGATCGTGGTAGGTGATGTAACCTCTACTCTCGCATGTACCTTGGTGGCGATTAAATTGGGTATCCCTTTGGCACACGTGGAAGCAGGTTTACGCTCCGGCGATCGTAACATGCCAGAGGAAATCAATCGTATTTTAACGGATTCTGTGGCTAATTATTTATTCGTAACCGAGCAAAGTGGCATCGACCATTTAACGCGTGAAGGCGTCTCAAATGATAAAGTTTTCTTCACCGGAAACGTGATGATCGACTCACTTGTACGCTACCAAGAAAAAGCAAAAAGCAGCACGATTCTCACCGACTTAGGACTAGCGACTAGTGACTATATTGTTATGACCATGCACCGCCCTGCGAACGTGGACACGGAACAAGGTCTAACATCCATCTTACGCTTAATCGAATTAAGTACCACTCAAACCAAAGTTGTTTTCCCGATCCATCCACGTACCCGCGCGCACATGGAAAAATTTGGCCTATTAAACGCCATCGAAAGCAATCCGAATTTAATCCTAACGGAACCTTTGGGCTATTTGGAATTCATCCAATTGATGAGTCACGCCCAAGCGATTCTGACCGATTCCGGTGGAATTCAGGAGGAAACGACCTATTTAGGTGTCCCATGTTTGACCTTCCGCGATTCCACAGAAAGGCCGATTACAGTGACGATGGGTACGAATCAGTTATTGGCCGACTTAGATCCCGATAAAACCTACGAAGCCTTAACGCACATTTTGAAAGGCGAAACAAAAAAAGGTGAAATCCCCCCACTTTGGGATGGAAAAGCTGCCGAACGCATCGCCGCCAAAATTCAAGAACTCTTCGCATAAACATGCCAAAGCCGCTCAATATCGTCCTCCTCTCCTATCACAACCAAAATGGTGGTGCCGGGATTGCCTGTGGCCGATTGGCTGAAGCGCTTCGAAAGGCTGGACATCGGGTTAGCTACCTCGTCCAAGAAAAATCGGGAAACGACAGTTCCATCGAGTTAACGAATTCCCCGTGGAGGAAAGCGTTGAATTGGATACGTTTCATCCTCGAACGACTCGCATACCTACCCTTCGAGAAAAACAAAGAAGTTCGCTTTCTCTTCAACCCAGGTAAATTTGGCCAAGATTTAAGCCAACACCCCCTGATCCAACAGGCCGACATCATTCATTTGCATTGGGTAAATTTTGGCATGTTGTCCATTCAAAATATCAAACAATTACTGGCCACTGGAAAACCTGTCTATTGGACCTTGCATGACATGTGGGCATTTACCGGGGGCTGCCATCACAGCGGTGAATGTTTGAATTTTCAAGCTAGCTGCGGCAATTGCCAAGAATTCCTCAAGAATCCAGCAGCGAATGACTTTAGTAATCAAATTTGGAATGAAAAATTCAAAGCCTTTCAGCAGCCCAACTTGCACATCATCACTTGTTCAGATTGGCTGAAAGAGCGCGCCACATCCAGCAGTATTTTGAAAAACCTTCCCATCCAAAGCATCCCGAATGCGATTGATACCTCGTTTTTCAAACCCGCTGACAAACAAAACGCCAAGCGCATTTTGGGATTAGACCCCAGCAAAAAATACATCCTTTTTGTAGCCATGCGCGTAAATGCTCCCAAAAAGGGATTTAGCTATTTAGAAAAAGCATTACAGGGCTTAGATCCTTCAACAACGGAATTGATTGTCGTAGGCAATGCGCAATACCTTCCCGAACTCCAACTGAAAGCGCACATCATGGGACACATCAGTTCCCCTGAAAAAATGATTCAGATCTACCAAGCTGCCGATGTGTTCGTGACC
Source organism: Bacteroidota bacterium (assembly GCA_041191865.1). Lineage (GTDB taxonomy): Bacteria > Bacteroidota > Bacteroidia > Cytophagales > Spirosomataceae > Aquirufa. The sequence goes on along the minus strand of JBEEOB010000111.1, from coordinate 30,086 downwards.
CCTTCCTTAGAAGAAAACTTACCGAATACCCTCATGGAAGCCCTGGCCTGTGGAACGCCATGTGTGGGTTTCGCGATCGGTGGAATTCCTGAAATGATTGATCATGAGGTAAATGGTTACGTGGCGAAATACCAATCTTCAGAGGACCTAGCAAAAGGATTAGGCTGGACTTTGGAAAATGCCCCGGAAACAGCTGCGCGTCAAAAAGCTGAGTCCTCGTACGCAGAAGCAATCATTGCAGCAAAACATGTAAACTTTTATACGCATGTCGGCTAAACTCAGCATCATCACCATCACCTACCAGGCAGAAAAATACCTGGAACGCACGATAAAAAGTGTTTTGGCACAAGGAAATCGCGCTGATATCGAGTACATCCTCATCGATGGGGCTTCGAAAGATGGAACCTTGGATTTGATTGAAACATACAAAAGCCAATTAGATCAATTCGTTTCAGAGCCCGACAGAGGCATTTACGATGCGATGAACAAAGGACTTCAACGGGCAACGGGAGATTATCTGATCTTTATGAATGCAGGGGATACCTTTGCAGATGAAAACACGGTAAGCCAAATCATCGCATCCATGGATTCAAATCCAGATGTTATCGTAGGAGATGCCTTGTTTGTAGATGAAGCCGGAAAAGCCTTAGGCTTGCGCAGTGAAGTGACTCCACATAAAATCCCAAAATCTTTGACGTGGGAATCATTCCAATATGGAATGGTTATATGCCACCAATCCTTTGTCGCGAAAAGGAAAATAGCGCCCTTATTCGATTTACAATTTCGCTTAAGTTCCGATATTGACTGGGAAATCAAGTGCCTTAAATTGAGTCAAAAAACGAATCAATTACCTATCCCGATTTGTCGGTACCTAACCGGTGGAGCATCCGTTCAGAACCTCAAACGTTCCTGGCAAGAGCGCTTTCAAGTGCTGGAGCGGCATTTTGGCTTTACGCAAACACTGCTAGCTCACCTCGTGATCATCGCGCGAGGCATTCAATTCGCTATGCAAAAAGGTGGCAAATATTGGTAAATTCATGTAAATTGAAACCTATGCGCGTAAGAATCCTTTGTTTCATTTCTTTTTTATTGATTAGTCTCCCGGGAAATAGTCAAAAAATCAGGTTTGCATCAAGTATCGGCACGAGTACGTTTCATTGGTATGAAAACCAAACGACAGTGGATGTAGGAGCCCAACTCACATTTCAACATCCGAAAAAAAAATACCAAATTTTTGCTAAACTAAAAGCCTTAGGAAATTTACATGATAGCCCCGTAGACCGTGAAATCTTATTGTTAATGGAACCTCCGGTAAACATGAACAACAAGCCACTCGCTATCACGGATCCTTTGTACGCCGCATACCGGGGGGGGCAAGCTGAAGCAGGCATACAATGGAACGCACCATCAGGATTATCTCCTAGCATTGCCATCTATAGTAAATCCCTAGCACGTAAAATATCGACCAGTCAATCCCAATACATCGAGGAAGAAAAATATGCGCTGCATGGAATGAATGTTGGCCTCGCCTACAAAGCAACATGGAATAAAAGCGCTATTCAATTTTCCGGCCAAATCTTTGAACCCCTCATCCAACGAATCACACTTTATGGCCGGTATGTAGGGGTCCCCTACACCTCCAAAGCGAGCAATCATTCCTTGAGTTATCGGGCTACTGCCGACTTCCATTATCAGAAAATGGGACTTTCCCTTACCTACGAAATACTAAATTTTGGCGCTGCTGAGAACATCAATTCCAAGTCGATTGATGCTAAACAAGCTCAAATTATTTCTACCTTATTCACCTATTATTTCTAAGCTATGCTTGTTAGTTTATTATTATCCGCCTGGCTTATTTGTTTTCCCGATAGTTCAAAAACGTTAGCGGAGGTTGAGGTACATGTACTTGAACAAAATAGAACCCGATTATCCAGTCCAGATGCCTTTGGCCTCGTGCAAGCAAAAGAGCTGCACGCCATTCAAAGCACGAGTTTTTCAACTGCCTTAAATGCACAAAGTGGCGTCCGACTCGAAGAGCGAAGCCCGGGTAGTTACCGAATCGCCATTCGGGGTAGTTCACTCAGAGCACCCTTTGGCGTTCGAAATGTAAAGGTCTATTGGAATCAAATCCCCTTCACGGATGCGGGAAATAACACCTATTTAGCGGTATTAGAGCCGGACATGATGGATCAAATCATCCTGACCAAAGGGCCCACGGGCGGATTGTATGGTGCGGGAACAGGTGGGAGCATCTTGTTCAATGGCCCGCAAGGTCCGAACAAAATTGAGCACCAAGAGATCGGGAACACACTCGGCGGATACAAACAAATATGGGATATTCAACAAGCCGGCCACCGCGTTTATGCTTCCTTCTGGCAACAACCTGGCGCAAGGGATTGGTCGAGAATGAAAAAACAAATCGTCAGCCATGAATACCACAAGAATTTCGGCATCAATGGAAACATTCTGTTGACCACCTATTATGCTGACATCGCCTATCAAACACCGGGTGGACTCACCTTAGCGCAGTTCAAAGCGAATCCTTTTCAAGCTAGGCCTGCAGCGGGTACATTTTTAAGTTCAGCTGCTCAGCAAGCAACCTTTCATTTAAAGTCGTTTGGCACAGGGATCTACATCGGCAACACATGGAATGGAAACTGGGGGTATAACGTAGCTAATTCGGTTCAAGTAAATAAGGTTGTAAACCCCACCATTCGAAATTATGAAATTCGGCATGAACCCAATGTAAGCAGTCGGGGCGTGGTTCATTACAAAAAGAACAAAACAGCCATCGACTTTGGCTATGAGTTCCAATTAGGCCAATTTGATAGCCAAACCTTTGGGAACCGAAAAGGAATCAAAGACACCTTGCAGGTCACCCAAAACACCAACATTCAGAGTGGCAATATCTTCGCGCAATGGGACTACCAAATCAATGCAAATTGGAATTCAACCGTTTCTTTGAGTGCCAACGGCTACTGGACGCAATACATCGGCAATGAACAAAACATGACTCCTCGATTTGCCCTTGTTCGCAAATTAGGGAATCACCAGCGAATCATTGCTAAAATAGCTTCAGGCTATTCCCCGCCAAGCATTGCGGAAATGCGTCCGTCAACAGGTACGATCAATACAAATCTAAAATCGGAGAAAGGCTGGAACAAAGAAATTACCTGGCGCGGAAAATATGCTTTTTTTGACTGGGATTTGACAGCGTATCAATTCGATTTGGATGAAACGATCGTGATTCGGCGGGCAGCTGATGGCTCCGACTATTTTGTGAATGCCGGAAAAACGACCCAGCAAGGCATTGAATTGACCTATACGTTGCAATTAGGGCAACAACTTTCGCTTAGAAATTCCGAATCGATTCAAAATTTTCGCTTTGGTAATTACGTTTCTGGGACAAAAAATTATGCGGGGAATCGACTAACAGGTACAAGTCCTTTTCAGCATGCAAGCCTGGTTCAGTGGCAATTACATCCAAGATTGCGCTGGAATAGCCAGTTTTTATTCACTGACTTCCTGTATTTGAATGATGCAAACACCGCAATCCTACCGTCCTCGAGGGTGTGGAATAGCCAAATAAGTTACCAGCGAAAACAATGGGAACTTTGGCTGACGGTCGAAAATATCACGAATGAACTTTATGTCTCAGGCCCTGATTTGAATGCGGTGGGAAATCGCTATTACAATGCCTCACCGGGACGCTATTTTCAGGCAGGATTAAAAATAACCCTTAACTAGGTCGGGTAAAATTCAATTTTTCCATTAAATCAGCTGCATGGGAATCACTGACGGGGATATCAAACGTCCCAATTTTGATACGCTGTTGTTTAATTGATTCGATCCTTCTTAGGTTAACAATAAACGACTTGTGCACACGCATAAAGCCATGAGGCAAAACCTTCGCTTCGATGGATTTCATGGTTGTCTTGGTTAAAACAGGCCTACGTTCCCCGTCCAAATAGATTTTCACGTAATCTTTTAAACCCTCAATGTGTGAAATTTGGGCAATAGAAATTCGAACCAAGGAATACTCTACATTGACGAAAAAGTAATCCTCCAACGCTTCTTGTGGTACCGCTGCGATGGAGGCAACAGGTTTTTGCATTTGAAATAATTGGTAGGCTTTGTTGGCCGCCAACGAAAACCGCTCCAAACTGACAGGCTTCATCAAATAATCCACAGCGTCCAACTGATAACTTTCAACAGCATAATTATCATAAGCTGTCACAAAGATGACGAAGGGTTTTTTAGCCAAGGTTTGGATCAGTTGTGTGCCCAACATACCAGGCATTTGGATATCGAGAAAAATCAAATCAATGGAATTTGTTTGCAATTGCTCCATGGCCTCAAAGGCGTTTTTACAAGAGGCGACCAAATGCAAAAAAGGCATTTGACGCACATTCTCCTCAAGCAACTTACGGCCCATATTTTCGTCGTCCACGACAATACAATTCATCTTTTCCATACTTCTATTGTTGTTGTAAAGTCAGTTGTAAATCCACTTCAAATACCTCTTCCGTATCTCGTATCTTCAATACATGTTGATCAGGGTACAATAAATCCAATCGGCGTAAGACATTTTTTAATCCGATCCCTGAACTCTCTTCTTTAACATCGTCTTTCATTTGACCCTTTTTATTTTTCACCTGAAAATTCATTTGGCCATGATCAATGGAAAAGCTCACATGTATGTAAGGTTCTTGCACGAATGAAACCCCATGTTTGACCGCATTTTCGACAAAAGGGATTAGCAACATCGGCTCGATTCGACACCCTCGAACGGTGCCATGAACTTCGAAATCAATGGTCACATCCCCTTCAAAACGCATGCGCTGCAGATCTACATAATTACGCAAGTATTCCAATTCTCGATCTAAAGAAACCATACTTTGGTCGGAATCATATAACATATAACGCATTAAAGACGATAATCGAATTGTTACATCTTCGGCTTGTTTGTCCGCTTTGGTCCGAATTAAATAAACAATGCTATTGAGGATGTTGAAAATAAAATGCGGACTAATTTGCGAGCGTAAAAATGACAGCTCCGACTTCAATTGTTCATTACTTAACTCCTCTTTTTCAGCTTCGAAATTGATGAATTCAAGCAATAAACCATACGTGGATGCAATCCCAGTAATCATCACAAGTGGGAAAATTCCTTGAGGATCAAAAAAGCTTTTGTGCTGATCAAAAGGCAGGAAATACCAATGATACCAGGCCTGAATGCCAAAAAAAAGCGCGACCATACCGAATAGACTTGCAAAAAAAGCAAACACCCCAAAACGCTTAAAAACGAATGGAACAAGGACTAAGGTAATGATGTAAAATAAGGGAACAACCGTTAACAGCTCCAACCAAATATGTTCTGAAAATTCCGGATTTACATGTTCATGCGGATGAACATTTTCGTGCGTTTGATGTGCTGGACTCAATAAAGGAAGCCCAATCCATAATCCCCATAGAATCAGGTTAAATAATACCTTGAAGGTTAATTTGGTTTTGGGAAGATTCCAAGCACGCCACATAAGCTTTTATTTTGCCTTACAAAGCTAGGCATTCATGCCGAAATAGAAAATACAAAGGACGAGACCAACAAACTTGTCGACCAGTACACAGATCCAGCAGATTTAATACAAATGAGGCATTCGTCAACAAAATCAGTTAACTTATCGAATGGATTAAAAGGGGCTCCTTAAATTAATTTAGCTTGCATCATAATCAAATAAACCCTTCAAATGAACTATTCAATCCGCCTAATCGCATGCAGTTTAGCCTTGTTTGCTTCCACACAACTAAATGCCCAACAAACTGTATTAATCAAAAAAGATAGTACACAAAAAGTCCAAACTTTATTTCAAGGAAAAGTGAAATCCTTTGGACTTTCCGTTTCACCCACCTTTCAGTTCGGTCCGATAGGCCCCCAATCAGGTATTTCACTGGCACTTCATTTAAATAATAAATGGGAAATCGGCGGATCATTTACCCGAAGCTTGCGAGGTGAACGTGATGATTTTGCTACAAACCCTAAATTAGACCAACAGTTTCATGCATTGTCCATTGCTTACACGGCAAAGGCAAATAAGCTGTTCCACCTAAGTTTCCCTTTATTAATCGGAGCCATTACGACGCAACAGGAACAATTGCCAATTTACATCATGGATCCAAATACCCAGCCACAACCCAATCCAATTAGAGGTGGTCATAGGGATTTTCATCAAGGGGGCATGTTCTGGGATGGGCCAAAATCACTGGGTATTCAGCCAGGCGTTCAATTAGAACTGAATGTGTTGAAACATCTTCGCGTATTTACTAGCGCCAATTACCGTTTTGCCTTGGGTGAAAATAGCACAGATGCCATGCAAGGGTTTGTGGGAACGATTGGCTTAAAAGTGGGCCTATTTGATCGAGCCTGGGGTTCGAAGAAAATTAAAAAATAAAATAAAAAAGGCTGCCCGAATGGACAGCCTTTCCTTTTAAATCAAGTTTATACTTAGAAATTACGTTCACCGGCTTCGCGCTTTCCTAACAACACCGCTCCGACCATCGCAACGAAAAACAGGATAGACACTAACTCAAAGGGCAATAAATATTCAGAATAAAGCACTTTACCTAAGTTCTCCACCATACCCGTTTGCGAAGTAAAGTTTGGCGTATTTTCCGCTGTAGGAGCCGGCAAGGTATTCTTGTGAAAGGCTGCCACTAAAATCACCAATAAGGTTCCAGCAACGACTGATCCCGCCAATTTAACCAAAGAACTTTTCGATTCAGGCATATTCTTACGCAGATCCAACATCATGATCACGAACAGGAATAAAACCATAATTGCACCCGCATACACAATGATGTTCACGGCCATTAAAAACTGCGCATTCAACAACACATAATGTCCTGAAATGCAGAAGAACGTGAACACCAAATACAAGACGCTATGAATTGGATTCTTTGCAAAAACGACCATCAGTGCACTTAAGAGTGTCAAGGCTGACAGAAAATACCAAATATTTGTAATCTCCATAATATGCTTATTTCCAACCATCACGCAAATAGCGCTGGTCCATGTTTTCTACTAATTTATCTTTTCCGTAAATCACCTCATCGCGTGTGCTAAATACAGGGACCATTTTGTCGTGACGCAAGAAAATGGCTTCTTTCGGGCAAGCCTCTTCACACAAACCACAGAATATGCAACGCAACATATTGATCTCATATACTTTCGCATATTTCTCTTCGCGGTACAAGTTCTCCTCTCCTTTCTTACGCTCCTCAGCCACCATAGAAATTGCTTCCGCAGGACATGCAACCGCACATAAACCACAGGCAGTACAACGTTCAGCCCCTTGTTCATCCTTTTTCAAGATGTGATGACCCCGGTAGATCGGCCCTAAGTAACGCTGTTGCTCCGGATAACGAATCGTTACCGGCTTCGAGAAAAAGTGTTTTAAGGTCGTAGCCATCCCACCCACAATCGCAGGTAGGTACATGCGCTCAGCCAAGGTCATTTCCCCTTGTTCTAACACCTTTGTTTTATTACTTAACTTCATATGCCTAAGCTATTTTTTTCTTTCTTGAAAGGGCATCGTTAACGACTAAACCCACAAACATAATCACGACACCCCCTATTCCCGCAAGAATCGGTTGGTCAATTAAAATACCAAAACCTGTTACCACAACATTAAACATCGACAAAGGAATCAATCCTGTCCAGCCTAATCCCATCAATTGGTCATAACGGAAACGCGGCAATGTCCAGCGTACCCACATGAACACAAACACGAACAACAAAGCCTTACCGATCAACGCACCCATGCCTAAGAACGCCGCTGCATTTGAACCAAATTGTGCCGCGATGAACGAGTAACCCGGATAATCATACCCTCCAAAGAACAATGTTGCCATCACCGCACCCGAAATAAACATGTTAATGTATTCCGCGAACAAGTAGAAGCCCAACTTCATCGAAGAGTATTCCGTGTGATATCCCCCAATCAATTCCGTCTCACACTCAGGCAAGTCGAAAGGTGTACGATTACATTCCGCAAACGCACATATTAAGAAAATCACAAAGCCAATCGGCTGTGATAAGATATTCCAGTGTCCCGCTTGTTGGGCCTCAACAATCGACTTTGTCGACAATGAACCCGAAAGCATTAAAATCGCTATGATGGACATACCCATCGCTAATTCATACGAGATGTTTTGCGATGCCGCACGAATAGCACCTAACAACGAATACTTGTTATTCGATGCCCAGCCACCCACTAAGATTCCGTAAACGCCTAGCGAAACGATACCAAAAACCCATAAAATACCAATGTTTACATCGATACCTTGCAAGTCAAACGTCACTCCAGCTACCGTTACCGTATCCCCAAAAGGAACTACGGCAGATGTCATCAAGGCTGTCAACATCGACAAACATGGGCCTGCGATAAACAACCATTTATTTGAATTTGCTGGGATAAAATCTTCTTTCATGAACATCTTAACCGCATCCGCCAAAGGCTGCAAAATCCCGAAAGGACCTGCACGGTCTGGACCAATACGGTCCTGCATGAAAGCGGCGATCTTCCGCTCAAAATACGTCGAATAAGCCGCTATGCCCAGCGTGATCGCAAATACGATCCCGATGAAAATGGCTTTGGCCGTAAAAACATCATTCATTAATTCCATATCCTATTTCTTTGCAGGTAAACTTGCTTGATTCGTTAAAAAACTACGATCACGATCATCTTCAATTAATTTATAATCCCGAGCTGCTTGTGCAATAGGGAACGCAGGTTTGATTAAACCAGCCCCGTATTTATTTGCAGAAATAACCGAATGACGTGATACATTCGTTGGCCCCTCAATAACCCAATCACTCGTTTTCTTACGATCAAAACGACAGGTATTGCAGATGAATTCTTTCAATTCACCCCACTCGTTTTTACGACCCGTCACACGAATCACTTCGTCTCCGCGGTACCAAAGGGTTACATTTCCAGAACATTTATCACAAGAACAATGCGCATCCATCGGCTTCGAGAACCAAACACGGCTCTTGAAACGATAAGTCTTATCCGTCAAAGCTCCTACCGGACATACATCAATCACATTGCCTGAGAAATCATTATCAATCGCCTTCTCGATATACGTACTAATTTCAGCGTGATCACCTCGGTGCATCACCCCATGTACACGACCATCGGTAATTTGATCTGCCGTATACACACAACGGTAACACAAGATGCAACGATTCATGTTCAACTTGATGTTTTCCCCTAAATCTACAGGCTCGAACGTATTGCGCTCTTCCACAGTACGCGTCGACGAAACACCATGCTCAAATGAAAAATCTTGTAAATGGCACTCACCCGCCTGATCACATACTGGGCAATCCAAAGGATGATTCAACAACAAGAACTCCACAATGCCTTTACGAGTTTCCAACACCTGTTCATTCACCGTGTTTTCCACAATCATACCATCTTGAACGGCCGTGATACACGCAGGAACCAATTTGGGCATCGGACGTGGATCTTTTTCAGACCCTGCAGTCACCTTGACCAAACAAGCACGGCATTTACCACCAGAACCCTTCAAAGGCTCATAATAACACATCGCAGGAGGTGCCACGTCAGGACCGATCATACGCGCGGCCTGCATAATGGTGGTTCCTGGTTCTACTTCCAGGGTGATGTTGTCAATCGTTACTTTCATAATCTATCATCTAGCGGGTTAATCCCGGTTATTTGCTGTGTAATTGAGACCAACGGTCCATAAATAATGCAGCTGAATACTGTACAGCACGCTCCTTTAAATTTTGCTGATAAGCAGCTAATTGCGCCGGACTTAATTCCAGCAGTGAACTAATTTTATCCACCAATACATCCACATCCCAGCTCTCTACCAATAATTCATCCAATCCTTGGAGAAAATCATTCACTCCTCCACTGACACGAACACCCACAATCGGTTTCCCCACATGTGCAGCCTCCAGCATCACCAATGGAAATGGATCCTCCCGCGACGAAAGAAAAAACACGTCCATCGCCTCAAAATACGGTCGGCTATCCGAACAAACAGGCAGCAAATGCACTTGCTTCTTCGTATCCCAAATGGCGGTACTTGCAATCAAGTTGTCTGAATACTCGTTATCCAACATCCCCAACCAAATAAAATGCACCGTTGGCATCTTAACAATCAATTTCTTGGCAACTTCCAAAAACACATCAGGTGCTTTTCGCCATTCGGCTAAACCGCAACTAAACACGATTTGCGAGTCGGCAGGAATTCCCAACGCCCTACGCACCGGATCATGTGTATTTTGCGTTGCTTCAGGCAATTCAATAATCGGTGGCAATAAATCAATTTTGTCAGCCGATATACCAACTTCATTTTCCAGGACCGTCTTAACCAAAGCTGAAACGGCATACACACGACTTACTTGAGCTGCCATAAACTTCCGATCTTCTTCAGAAGTAAAATTCGAAATCGAATAACTTAATTCATGCACATATACCTCAAAAGGAACATGCAAAGAAATTAATTCGCGCAACAAAGAAACCGATGAAACCGTATTGCCAATAATGCAATCAAAGGCCTCCGCGCGTAACGATGACAAAATTCCCGCCATTTTACGAGAACTCGGGGTACGATCCCATTCCTCCAACTGGCGAATTCCAGGTATCCGTTGCTTTACTTTAAACCAAAGGGGTCTTTCGGTACGCCAAACCCAAACTTTGGCAACTTTTTTATATTCCTCCAACAAACTTCCGCCGTCCACGAGCAACAAATAATTCGTCAAGCCTTGCGCTTTGCGTTCTCTTAACCAATGTAAAAGAACCAATTGCGCACCTGCACGATTTGCGTCATGTCCAACAAAAAGTTTCTTGCTTTCTACCATTTATATTGCCCAACTAGCCCCTGGTCGCATATAAACTGCACCTGGTTTTGTTGCCTCTTCTGGATGTGTCACATGCCATTCAAACTCATCTCTAAAATGACGAATTGCCGCAGCAACCGGCCATGAAGCCGCATCACCCAATGGACAAATCGTATTTCCTTCGATTTTCTTCGCCACATCGACCAATAAATCGATGTCTTCCATGCGCCCTTTTCCCGTTTCGATACGTTTGATGACCTTGTCCATCCAACCCGTACCTTCCCGACAAGGAGAACATTGACCACAAGACTCATGGTGATAAAAACGTGCAAAAGTTAAGGTGTTATGGACGATACAAGTCGTTTCATCCATCACGATAAAACCGCCGGAACCTAACATGGTTCCCGTTGCAAATCCACCTTCCGAAAGCGACTCATAGGTCATTAAACGCTTTTCGCCTGCTTCAGTTGTTAAAATATTTTCCGCTGATAAAATCGGCACAGAAGATCCTCCTGCCACCACAGCCTTTAATTTATGTCCGTCACGAATTCCTCCGCAGTATTCATCCGAGTAGATAAACTCTTCTACAGTAATCCCTAATGGAATCTCATAAACACCGGGTTTCTTAATGTGACCTGAAGCCGAAATCAATTTTGTTCCTGTACTTCTACCTACTCCAATCGCCGCATAAGCATCACCACCGTTGTTGACAATCCATGAAGTAGCCGAAATCGACTCAACATTGTTGACAACCGTTGGGCTTTGCCACAAACCTTTTACCGCTGGAAAGGGTGGCTTATTACGTGGATTACCGCGCTTACCTTCCAATGATTCTAACAAGGCAGTTTCTTCACCGCAGATATAGGCACCGCCACCTGGCTGCACAAAAAGATCTAAATCATAGCCAGATCCTAATATATTTTTTCCTAATAATCCCTTGTCGTAGGCTTCTTGAATCGCTTTTTCAAGAATGTTGATGACATACATCAATTCCCCACGCACATAGATATAAGATGTATTTGCGCCTAAAGCAAAGCTGGAAACAATCATCCCTTCGATCAAGGTATGTGGCGTTTTCCACATCAAATAATGATCCTTGAAAGTTCCTGGCTCTGATTCATCCGCGTTACAAACCAAGTAACGAGGCACACCTTCAGGCTTCGCCAAAAACGACCACTTCATACCTACAGGGAAACCTGCACCTCCACGACCACGTAATCCCGACTTCTTCACTTCTTCCGTCACCTCATCCGGCGTCATCGTTTTGATCGCTTTCTCCACAGCCTTGTAACCTCCGTTTTGCATGAAAACGTCGATCGTCTCAATTCCTGGTACGTCAATATGTTGCGTTAATATCTTCATCCTCGGCTTATTTGCTTAATTCGTCAATAATTTGATCAACCTTCTCATTCGTCAAATGCATGTAATACTTCTCACGAATTTGGAATACAGGACCCCAACCGCAAGCAGCTAAACACTCAACTTCTTTGATCGTAAACTTACCATCCTTCGTCGTCTCCCCCGTTTGAATTCCCAAACGCTTCTTCAAGTGATCGTATACTTCCACGCCACCCATCAAACAACAAGGACCTGTCCGACAATACTCAATCACATGTTCGCCCACAGGCTCCAAATGAAACATGGTGTAAAATGACGCTACCTCATATACTTCAATCGGGCTGATTGAAAGCAATGAAGCTACGTAATCCATCACTTCCGGCGAACACCATTTCCACTCAGCTTGCGCTAAATGCAGGATGGGCAATAAGGCCGACTTCTGTTTTCCTTCCGGATAACGGGCAATGATTTTTTTAACTAATTCCAGCGTCTCTGCTGGGAAAACAATGTTGCTCATGTCTTAAGTATCTAACTCTCCTGCAATTACGTTCATAGATGACATCGTTACGATCGCATCTGATAAGGTTGTTCCCTTAATCATTTCAGGGAAAGCTTGGTAATATATATAACCTGGTCGGCGGAATTTCAAACGATAGGGCGTCCGACCTCCATCTGAAACCAAATAGAAACCTAATTCGCCATTTCCTCCTTCGACCGAATGGTAAACTTCACCTACAGGTGCATCGATTTCTCCCATCACAATTTTAAAGTGATAGATCAATGCCTCCATGTTATGGTAAACATCTTGTTTTTTAGGCAAATAATAATGAGGTGCATCCGCGTGATAAGGACCTTCAGGTAAGTTATCGATGGCTTGTTGGATAATGCGCAAACTTTGCCACATCTCCTCCTCACGAACCAAGAAACGATCATAGGTATCACCCTTCGTTCCTACAGGTACATCAAATTCAAAATCCTCATAAGAAGAATAGGGATTCATCGCACGCACATCGTAATCAACCCCAGCTGCACGTAAATTCGGACCTGTAAATCCGTAATTCAACGCACGTTCAGCGGAAATTCCTCCCACATTTTGCGTACGATCCATGAAAATACGGTTACGCATCACCATGCCTTCAAACTCTTTCAACGCCGCAGGCAATTCTTTCAATAACTTATTGATTTTCTCGATGGCTACAGGCGTAAAATCACGCTCCATACCCCCAAAGCGGCCCATGTTTGTTGTCAAACGTGCACCGCACATCTCTTCGTAAATCTCGTAGATAAACTCGCGCCATTGGTACACATACAAGAAACCGGTTAAAGCACCTGTATCTACAGCCAAAATCGAATTACATACAATGTGATCCGTTAAACGAGCGAGCTCCATCATGATCACACGCATGTATTGCGCACGCTTAGGAACTTCAATACCCAATAATTTCTCAACCGTCATATGCCAGCCCATATTATTAATAGGCGCTGAACAATAGTTCATCCGGTCTGTTAAAGTCGTAATTTGGTAAAAAGGACGACGCTCGGCAATTTTCTCAAATGCACGGTGGATATATCCCACGGTTTGCTCGGCATCCACAATCGTTTCTCCGTCCATCGTCAAGATGTTTTGGAAAATCCCGTGTGTGGCTGGGTGTGTAGGACCTAAATTAAGCGTTGATAGCTCATTTACATAAGGTCCACCCTTTTGCGTCTTATCTAAACCTACGTTAGGATTATTTACTAAGGCTACTTCTGACATGCTTTGTGGCTTTTATCGTCCAAATAATTCATCAATTTTATCATGACGCGTCGCATCCTCTAACGGATACTCTTTACGCATCGGATGGTAATCCATCTCGTCCATATTCAAGATCCGAGTCAAGTTAGGATGACCATCAAACAAGATTCCGTAAAAATCAAATGCCTCGCGCTCCATCCAATTGGCTGCAGCATAAAGACCTGTGATCGTCGGGAAATTAGGTGCTTCAATCGGCGCATAGGCCTTAATCATCAAACGCACATTGTTTTCCAAACTATGCACATGATAGATAACACCTAATTCCTGCCCTTTGGCATCCGGAAAATGGATACCTGCTAAATCCGTTAAAAACTGAAATTTAAAAACAGGATGGGCGTACAAAAAGTGTAGCATCGGTACGATATTTCCTACACCCGTTGTGAATTGCAGGATACCATGCGACTCCGTCACACCATATACCGACTCCGCACCAAATTGCGCAACTAAGGCATCTGTTATTTGTTGATTCTCCATGCTTGTTATTCTATACCGTAAGATGCCAACAAAGCCTTGTACTCAGGCTCGTTTCTACGGCGTGTCGATTCATTTTTAGCTAATTCTTGGATTTGCATAAAACCATCCAAAATTTGCTCGGGACGCGGCGGGCAACCCGGCACATATACATCCACAGGGATGATACGGTCAATGCCTTGCAAGACAGAATAGGTATCAAAAATACCTCCCGAACAAGCACAAGCGCCGACAGAAAGTACCCAACGAGGCTCAGCCATCTGCAAATATACCTGCTTAACAACAGGTGCCATTTTCTTGGAAATCGTTCCCATCACCATCAATACATCCGCCTGACGTGCTGAAAAGCTCAAACGCTCCGCACCAAAGCGACCAATGTCATAATGCGATGCCATCGTAGACATAAACTCAATCCCGCAACAAGAAGTTGCGAAAGGCAATGGCCACAAGGAATTAGCACGTGCTAAACCGACCAAATTATCTAAACTCGTTGCAAAAAAACCAGCTCCTTCTACTCCTGGAGGCGCTTCAGCAACCTGAACCGTTGAATTACTCATATCTTATTTGTCTGTTGAATACATAAACTTTGGCAAGGCCAATATGTTTATTTTTCCCACTTTAAAATTCCTTTTTTGATCACATAAACGAAACCAGCCAATAACAAACCCATGAATACGAGCATGTCATAAAAGCCATTCCATGATAATTCGCGGAAATTAACCGCCCAAGGGTACATAAAAACGATTTCAATATCGAATAGCACGAATAAAATTGCCACTAAAAAATACTTCACTGAAATAGGCGTACGCGCATCCCCGATGGATTCAATACCACATTCAAAGGTATCATCCTTCTTCGCCGAATGGCGCTTGGGTCCCAAGGCATGTGTCGCAAACATTGTTGCAAAAATAAAGGCTAACGCTGCCAAGAGCTGAACGAATATCGGCAGAAAATCTTGAGGTTGATAGTTCATTACAAAGGCTTAAAAAATGAAGCCGCAATTTACTGTATAAAATCTAAAATTTCAGATTTTTGACGAAAAAATCATAGGCATTTGGCAGCCTATTTATCGAAACAAGTATTTTTTCGCGGAGGTAGAAAAAATTCAAAAAAATCCTGTAATTTTGTCCGGCAAATAAGAGTAGTTCTTACACTCCATCAAATTATTTGCCATGCTCGATTCCAACAAATTTCTTTTTGAGGCCCTAACATACGACGACGTATTGTTATTACCTGCTTATTCAGAGGTTTTACCTCGTGAGGTTAGCACGCAATCCCGTTTAACACGTAACATCACGTTGAACATTCCCATCGTATCAGCAGCGATGGATACAGTGACGGAAGCCGACCTAGCCATTGCCCTAGCACAAGAAGGAGGAATTGGAATCATACATAAGAACATGACGATTGACCAACAAGCCGCTCAGGTACGTAAAGTAAAACGTTCGGAGTCAGGCATGATCATCGATCCTGTTACCTTAAAAGACAACCAAACCTTAGGTGATGCACAACGCATCATGAAGGAATTCAAAATTGGCGGTATTCCTGTGATTGACGACAAAGGTCATTTGGTTGGGATATTAACGAATCGCGATTTGCGTTTCCAAAAGCAAACAGCACGCCCGGTGGCTGAAATCATGACCAAAGATAATTTGATCACGGCCAAAGAAGGCATCAGCATGGAAGAAGCCGAAAGCATTTTACAAGAATACAAAATCGAAAAATTGCCCATCATTGATAAAAATGGGAAATTGATTGGTCTGATTACCTATAAAGATATTTTAAAGCGCAAGTCACATCCCTTGGCATCGAAAGATTCCCTGGGTCGTTTACGCGTAGGAGCTGCGGTAGGTGTTACACCTGATTTATTAGACCGCGTACAAGCATTGGTGAATGTAGGTGTAGATGTCATCAGCATCGATACCGCGCATGGACATTCCAAAGGGGTTATCGACGCCTTGAAATCCGTTAAAAAATCATTCCCTACCCTCGACGTCATTGTAGGGAACATCGCAACGGGCGAAGCTGCGGTTGCTTTAGCGAAAGCCGGAGCGGATGCCGTGAAAGTGGGTGTGGGACCTGGAAGTATTTGCACTACGCGAATTATTGCGGGTGTGGGTATGCCACAATTGACTGCTGTTTACGAGGCAGCAAAAGCCTTGCAAGCATTTGATGTACCGGTTATTGCCGACGGCGGTATTCGTTATTCAGGTGATGTAGCGAAAGCCATCGCAGGAGGAGCAAGTACAGTCATGATGGGCTCATTATTAGCCGGAACGGACGAAGCGCCAGGTGAAATGATCATTTTGGAAGGTCGTAAATTCAAATCATACCGTGGCATGGGTTCATTAGAGGCCATGGAAGACGGATCAAAAGATCGTTATTTCCAAGATGCAGAAGATGATATCAAAAAATTAGTCCCAGAAGGCATTGTAGGTCGGGTACCGTTCAAAGGTTCCGTGACGGAAATCCTATACCAAATGGTTGGTGGATTAAAAGCTGGTATGGGTTATTGCGGTGCCGCTTCGATTGAAGCCATGCAACAAGCAAAATTCGTAAAAATCACGTCGGCGGGTGTGAAAGAAAGTCATCCACATGATGTAAGCATCTCAAAAGAAGCGCCGAACTATTCAGCGAAATAAGCGTTTAGCTAAGACACAAAAAAGGCCTCGTTCATCGCGAGGCCTTTTTTTATGCTTGATAGTTTTGAATCGTATCCACGAAACATTGAACCTTATCGGGGTGAATATCCGGATAAACGCCATGCCCTAAATTCGCGATGTAGCGTTGGGTACCAAAAGCCTTCAACATCGCTTTTGTTTCTGCTTCGACTGTTTTGAAATCGCCGTAAAGTGCACAAGGGTCTAGATTGCCTTGCAAGGTTTTATTCGGGCCGACCAATTTACGTGATTCCGCAATGTCCATATTCCAATCGAGACCAATGGTAGCACAATTCAGAGCTGCCATTTCTTCGCGGGCGAAGAAGGCCCCTTTGGCAAAGAGTGTGACAGGCACATCTTGAATGGCGTCACAGATCTGTTTTAAATAGGGAGTTGAAAATGTGCTGTATTGAACAGGAGATAAAATACCCGCCCAAGAATCAAAGATTTGCAACAAATTCGCACCGGCGTTCACCTGTGCTTTCAAATAGGAAATAGTAGAATCCGTAATTTTCTGCAATAAAGCATGCGCTAATTCCGGTTCTGCGTAGAGCATTTTTTTCGCTTGAGAGAAAGTTTTGGAACCTTTTCCTTCAACCATGTAACAGAAAATGGTAAATGGGGCACCGGCAAAACCGATTAAGGGGACACGGCCTGCTAGTTCTTTTTTGACGATTTTAATCGCATCCAAAACGTATTTCAAATCTTCTTCCGGATTCGCATCCCGAATTTTGGCTAAATCAGCTTTAGTACGGATGACATCTGGAAAAACAGGTCCTTTTTGCTCCTCCATCAAATAGGGTAAACCCATCGCTTCTGGAACAACAAGAATGTCGGAAAAAATAATGGCGGCATCTACTCCAAAGCGATCGACCGGTTGGATTGTCACTTCTGCGGCCATTTCAGGATTAGTCGCTAATCCGATAAAAGATCCGGCTTTCGCACGAACATCTCGGTATTCAGGTAAAATTCGGCCCGCTTGTCGCATCACCCAAACGGGTACGCGATCTACAAGTAGGCCTTGCGCTGCACGAAGGATTAGGTCGTTTTGTAGTTTTTCCATACGCGAGCAAAGGTAAGAAAAAAAGTTGCTAGTCGCTAGTCGTCAGTCGCTAGTCACTAGTCGTAAGTCACTAGTCGCTATCAATTGTCGAACTTCTAAATTTTCTTGAATAACCATCTGAAAGTGAATTAGACAAACCAAAAAGCATTTTACCGATTTCTTCGACGCGTTGATTTAATTCAATATAGGAGTCTGATCTAATATATTTTAATCGAACACCTACATAAAGCATAGATTTCACCTCACTACAAGAACCCTGCGCGATAAACAAAAAACGTTTAAAATCTCGATCACTACCACGCTCAAACCCTTCAGCTAAATTATTAGATATTGATAACGATGCTCTTTGAATTTGATTTTTAAATCCAAGGTCATTCACCTTTTCCAAACATGCATACAAGTCAACCGTAAGTTCTACAGCTTTTTGCCATACTAGTAAATCTTCAAACTTTTTAATTTTCATATTTTTACACCTAGTGTTAATGAACATCTAAATTTTTACATTATTCCATGTGAATCCTATTTTGTAACTTATAATCTATTTTACTAATTAAAAAGCAACTAGCAACTAGCAACTAGCAACTAGCAACTAGCAACTAGCGACTAGCGACTGCTGACTGTCGACTAGCGACTAGCGACTAGCGACTAGCGACTGATGACTGACGACTAGCGACTGACGACTGACGACTGTCGACTAGCGACTGATGACTGTCTACTAGCGACTAGCGACTGATGACTGTCGACTAGCGACTGACGACTGTCGACTAGCGACTAGCGACTATTTTCCCTACCTTTGTCTTTCAATTACATCCTATGGCACAACTCACCGCTCGTTTCATCACCAGCAACACCGACTTCAAAACTTGCCCACCAGCGCGTTTTCCGGAATTTGCTTTTATAGGCCGTTCCAATGTAGGTAAGTCATCACTGATAAATTCGTTGACATTCCATAAAGGCCTCGCAAAAACCTCACAAACACCGGGTAAAACCCAACTCATCAATCACTTCATGATTGATGAAAAATGGTACTTAGTCGATTTACCGGGATACGGATTCGCTAAAGTGAGCAAGGAAAAGAGACGTGATTTCGAAAAAATGATCTTTGATTATTTAATTCATCGTGAAAACTTAACCTGTTTATTTGTGCTTATCGATATCCGATTGAAACCTCAAGCGGTAGATATTGAATTCATGAGCCGCATGGTCGAACATGAAATCCCTTTCCATTTGGTATTTACGAAAGCCGATAAACTTTCGCAAAAGCAAATCACCGAAAGTGTAGACGCCTATAAAAAATTCCTTCTAGAAATATGGGATGAACTACCCGAAATATTCATCACATCGGCAGAAAAACACGTCGGAAGGGAAGAAATTTTAACGAACATCGCTGAATTAATTCAAACTTCTCCTTATAAAATAGGGAAATCTTAATACTTTTGCAGCCATCATTAGCTATAAACACATGGAATTATTAAACGAAGTTGCGCACATTTCTGGTAAACCCGGATTATTTAAAGTGTTAAAACCAACACGTACCGGCGTTATCGTAGAAACACTTGACGCAGCCAAACAAAAATCAGTCGTAGGAGGTCAAACACGAATTTCTGTCCTCAAGGATATTTCGCTTTACCTAGCTGATCACCAAGACAGCACCCTACCCTTGGCTGATTTGTTTTTACAAATCCATGCAAAATTTAATGGCGTATTACCATTAGAGCCTAAAAAAGCAGCTGACGCAGCATTATTTGCCATTATCGCAGACGTGGTTCCCAACTATGATTCAGATCGCGTTTTTGCTTCTGATATTAAGAAAATCTTAAGTTGGTACCTTATTCTTTTCACACACGTTCCAGAACTTTTCCCAGCAAAAGCAGCGAAAGCACCCAAAGCGGAGAAAGTTGAAGCGGCAGAAAAGGAACCCAAGGCAGCAAAAAAACCCGCAGCTAAAAAAGCCGCTAAATAATATAACTGACATGGAGGATGTCATAGCCATACGACCGATTGAACCTCAAGATAATGAAGCGCTGGCAGAAGTAATTCGAACAGCCCTAACAGAATTTGGAGCGAACAAACCCGGCACCGTATATTTTGACCCTACCACAGATGCCCTGTATGAACTTTTCAGAACACCGGGATCTTATTATTTCGTGGCGACACTAAATAATAAACTTGTAGGCGGATGTGGTATATTTCCCACAGAAAACCTACCTGCAGGAACCTGCGAACTCGTAAAATTATATGTGAATCAGGATGTTCGAGGTACGGGAATCGGAAAAAAACTGATGGAAAAATCCATGGCGTGGGCAAAAGAAAACGGCTACTCCCAAGTCTATTTAGAGTCGATGCCCGAACTATCCAAAGCTGTATCCATTTACGAAAAACAAGGTTTCAAAAAACTTTGTAGCCCCTTAGGAAATAGTGGTCACGATGGATGTGACATTTGGATGACCAAGACTCTTTAATAAAAAAGACCTCGATTTTCATCGAGGTCTTTTTTTATTCTTTATTTCAATGAAATAATATACTTCGCTAATTTAACCGCGTCCTCTTTAGGAACATTGGTCATTGGAGCCATTGGAGGATAACCAGGCCAGTTGGAAGGTTGCGGTTTCGCGATCAACGCAACGATTTTATCCACCGAATATTTCTTCTTTGCTACATCTTTGTAAGCAGGACCCACTAAACGTGCATCTACTTTGTGACAAGCAAAACAAGTGTACTTTTGCATTAATGGCTTGATATCAGCTGGAAAATCTTCAGCTTTTGCCTGAAATCCAAACGCAGCAACACCCAGTGCTACGGTCATAATAAATTTAGAGATCGTTTTCATATGTTATTTACGTATATACTTTTGAGGATAAGTCCTATTTAGAAGCAAATTAAAGCTTTTTTCGGAAAAACTCTATCCCTTTTGAACAGAATCTACCGCATTTCTTACGCTTCCATGCTTTTCAAGCAATTCAGCCGCCCTTTCTTCAGTCACACCCGTTGCTTCGCAAACCATCCGAATGGCGCGTAAAACCAATTTATGGTTACTTAATTGCATATCAACCATCTTATTCCCACGTACACGACCCAAGCGAATCATGACCGCCGTAGAAATCATATTCAACACTAATTTTTGAGCGGTTCCCGACTTCATCCGCGTGCTTCCTGTGACATATTCAGGCCCTACGAGCACTTCGACCGGATATTGAGCTTCCGCAGCAATGGGGCTTCCACCATTGCAAACAATACAACCTGTCAAAATCTCGCGTGCATTCGCCTCCTTCAACCCGCCAATCACATAGGGGGTCCGACCAGAAGCGGCAATGCCAATCACCGTATCCAAGGGCCCAATGTCATACGCTTCCATATCTTTCCAAGCTTGATTTGAATCATCCTCCGCATTTTCTACCGCCTTCCGAATCGCTCCATCCCCGCCGGCAATAATACCGATGACCATATCAAATGGCACACCATAGGTAGGCGGACATTCCGATGCATCCACGACGCCTAAACGTCCCGACGTTCCCGCACCGATATAAAACAAACGCCCGCCTTGTTCCATACGCGGAACAATTTGATTCACTAACGCTTCTATATTGGGAATAACCTTTTCCACTGCCAAAGGCACCGTTTTGTCCTCTGCATTGATTTGGCGCAATAAAGTTTCCACCGACTGCTTATCTAAATCCTCATATCGCGATGCGGATTCAGTCGCCAATAATGTTAAGTTTTCTGCCATCTTACTTAGATAATTGCTGGTAATTCGAGAAGAAATGTGGTATCGTTTCAATACCCTTATAGAAATTAAACAAGCCGTAATGCTCATTAGGTGAGTGAATCGCATCTGAATCCAATCCAAAACCCATCAATATCGACTTAACTCCTAATTCTTTTTCAAACAAGGCTACAATCGGGATACTTCCGCCACCGCGCGTTGGCACAGGCTCTTTCCCGAAAGTTGTCGCTAAAGCATCAGATGCCGCCTGGTAGGCAATACTATCGGTTGGCATTAAATATGCCTCACCGCCATGATGCGCTTTAACACTTACCTTTACCCCCTTAGGAGCAATAGCTAAAAAGTGTTCCGTAAACAATCGTGTAATTTCATCAGAACTTTGATTCGGTACCAAACGCATGGATATTTTCGCATAAGCCATCGATGGCAATACCGTCTTCGCTCCCTCTCCCGTATATCCTCCCCAGATACCATTGACATCCAAGGTTGGACGAATGGATGCACGCTCTAGGGTAGAATACCCTTTTTCACCATGCACCGACTGAATTCCTAAATCCTTTTGATAGGCATCTAAATCAAATGGCGTTTGGGCCATGGCCGCTCGATCGGAAGCGCTTAAGTCTAAAACGCCATCGTAAAATCCTGGGATTGTGATGTGATTAAACTCATCGTGCAAGGAGGCAATCATTTGACATAATATATTAATCGGATTCGCAACGGCACCCCCGTATACTCCCGAGTGTAAATCCCGGTTGGGACCTTGAACCGCCACCTCCATATAACTCAAACCACGCAAACCTACATCGATGGATGGAATATCATTGGCAATAATCGCGGTATCCGAAATTAAAATAACATCCGCTTTCAACAATTCCTTGTTTGAAGCCACGAACAATCCTAAATTATCGGAACCTACTTCTTCCTCCCCCTCAATCATAAACTTCACATTGCAGGCTAATTCGCCACTCGCCAACATGGCTTCAAAGGCTTTGATATGCATGAAAACTTGCCCCTTATCGTCGCAAGCTCCACGAGCGAAAATTAATCCGTCCTTAATCACAGGTTCAAATGGAGGATTGTCCCACAATTCCAACGGATCAGCAGGCTGCACATCATAATGTCCATATACCAAAACCGTTGGGGCATTCGGATCAACCAATTTTTCTCCATAAACAATGGGAAATCCAGCTGTTTCTTCCAAGCGCACCTGGTCAGCTCCCGCAAGACGAAGATTGTTGGCCACCCATTCCGCCGTTTGGCGCACAGAACCTGCATAAGCTGGATCCGCAGAAATGGAAGGAATTCGTAAAAAATCAAGAAGTTCGGCTAAAAAACGATCGCGATTTGCGTCAATAAACTGTTGCGTTTGTGTCATATTTTGTAGGCGGAATGAATTAGCTTTCCACGAACAAATATAAAAAAATAAACTGAGGCTTTACTTCTTTGAAGGAATCAGATACATCCGATTTTCAGTTCCCTGAAAGATGCGCACGATGTTCATACGATGCGTAAATACAACAAGAAAGGCGATAAAATACCCAAAATAGATGAGCGTAGGAATCTCTTCTCCAAATACGCCATAGGACAACAATAAAGGAAATACAATCGACGCAACCATGGAACCTAAGGAAACATAGTGCGATACACCAAAAACAACGAGAAAAACAGCGATGCTCACAAGCGCAGCCAAAGGATGTAAGGCTAAGACCATACCCAAGGTTGTTGCCACTCCTTTTCCTCCTTTAAAATCACAAAATACAGGAAGTAGATGGCCTATGATCGCCAAAAAACCGAAGAAAATCTTTAAGGTTACGCAAGTTTGCCAATCAATTAATTGAAAGTAATACAAGACTGCTGCTAAACCTGTAGCTAAAAATCCTTTCAATGCATCTACAAATAATACGATGCTTCCAGCCTTCTTACCCAATACACGAAATGTATTGGTCGCTCCTGCATTTCCACTGCCCTGCGAGCGTATATCGACCCCGTGGTAATTCGTACCATACCAAATTGCAGTTGGAATCGAACCCAATAAGTAACTTAAAATCGAAAGACCTGCAATTATAAAAATCATACTTCGTGAAAAGGCATTTCTATTGCCGTGTTTCAAATATAGGCCCGTTCCCAGCTAAAATCAAGAATACTAAAAAAGTTCTTGAAATGTTTAAATTTTCGTCTTAATAATATACTAAAAACATAGCTTAAAACGCAAAATTGATCGATGCCATCAGACGGAATCGCTGTGGATTTCCATGATCCAAATAAGTCAGCCGATGAAATGCCTGTAAACGAAATATTTTAAAAATATTATCAATCCCATAGCCGACCTCAACAAATGGTTTGTTAGGGTCTAAGGAATCAAATGCATATTGATCTAAAAATTTCGATTTCAAGGGATTATTGACATCCTTCATGATTTCTTGATTCGATTTACGCTGACTACCCATTAAAATATTCGAACTCGCAATAAAACGCCATTTCAATTTTTTAATCAAAGGCAATCGATTGAATAGCAAACCCTCAAAATTATGATTCAGCTGCAGTGAAGCATATTGATCACTTACAAATTCAAAATAATTCATCGTAGAGAATGCACTACGGACAAAGAAAAAGGTTTCATTCCCTAAATGCGGAAATAACAAGGGAGCAGGCAAATTTGACGGCGTATAACCGGCTGTCAAGGTATAATCCGTCCGGCCCAATTGGCCCAATCGGAACGTCTGAAACGCTTTCAACGTGAAACGCTCGTAATCAAAATCACCGCCTAAAAACCCTTTGATACCCCGTTGGTATTTAAACGTAATCACAGGTATCCGTTTAGTGGCTAATGTAACCTTTTCATTACCGTTCATGATATACGTTTCATTCCGAGCAAAGCGAGCTTCTAAAGTCACAAATGATTCTTGATAATAATCTTGAACGGGAGAGGCTTTCCCCATCTCCGGATTAAGCCGAAATTGAAAACGAAACAAAGGATCAAATGAACGCGTATTAATAGAGCTCGTTAAACTTAAACCTTTGATTAATTCTGTGGTAAAAAATGCTTCACTTTCCCGACGGAAAAATGCGCCAGAAAACGCTCCCCAACGGGTAAAAGCATAAAATAATTTATTATCCCCAATTATTTCTGGCGTCAAGCCCACGCGCTCGATATCATAACTATGCCGGATACCCGCCATCGTCCACTTTTTTCTCGAGAATAAATAGTCTATTTCTGTTGAATACTTGGGAACCAGATCGCGGGTTCCAAATCCCACGTGTCCACGTAAAATCCAGTTCTTATCAAATTTGGCATTCGTCCGAAAACCCAATCGGAAACGTGCACCTTCAACCTTATTAAGCGCAAAACTGTTAATGTAAGGACCAAATTCAATATTATTATACTTCTTGAATCCACTAACAACAATTTCAGCAACCTCCACATAACTGCGAACAACAGGTAAATTCTTAACCGAATCTATCAAGGATGAAGCGATTAAATCCTGTCTACTCAAAGGCTCATGGCGGGCATACTTCCAATAATTCGGGTCAGGTTCTTGCGCATCTTCGGCAAGCTCTGAGGCCAAGTCATAAAACGAAAGGGGATGTGGTTTATTAACCACAAAATCTTTGTTTGAGATATACATCTTCAACAACATGCCCGCTGAATTTTTCGTAATCTCTTCAATATCAACCAAAAAACGTGTCTTTGCTGGCAGCCAAGCACCCGTTTCTGTTTGCTCTAGTTCTTGGGAAATCTTAATCTTATCAATAAAATTCAGATTGGCGGATTTATCGACTGATGCATCAATTTGAACCAAGGCAAATGAACTTGTATCAATCCACATTTGACCGGAAAAAACAAGGTCCATCGGATTTCTAGGATCAAAATCCAATTGGTAGCACACATGCCCATCTACATGAACGGTATCCCCTAGGTAATAGGTATAATTTCCTTTCCAATGATCACCGATTGGACTCGCGAAATCCTTGCCGAAAAACGAAACGTATGCTTGGTAAAAATTATAATTCGCGACCAAATTCCCACCGACCAATTGAGAAATCACACTACCTTCCTTCACCCCGACCCCTTTGATATTCGTCTTTAAGACGTGTTCACGCTTCCGCTGAGGAGAATCCCGGAAATAAAACTTACTGATGGATTCAGAGATATACGTGGGGATGACCAATTTCCCATCTTCTCCAGCGAGTTTTTCAAACTTCTTCACAGCCTCCGAAATATCCTTCATGACCTTACGATCCTTGAACTTATCTGAAATATTATCGACATCAAGTTCCATCTTCGAATAGGAAGAATACTCATAAGATTCAAGCTTGCTACGATCGTTGAATGCGCGATTTTTCACAATATTCCGAAGAATCTTAAATGCTGGATTTTCACCCGAATAGACCTTAACCTCAGCCATTTCCTTCGTCGCAGACTCCAATTGAAAATCTAGTTCAAGGGTTTTCAATTGCTTATCCACCCATTTAATCCGCTTTTTGTAACCAACGACTGATGCAAATAAAGAATCTGAGATGGATTTGGCATGCAAGGTAAATTCCCCTTGAAAGTTCGTTGTTGTACCGTAGTTTAATCCCATTACACCGACCGAAGCAAATGGAATCGGATCCCCATTAGCGGCATCGGTCACACGCCCCTTTATCACAACTTGCGAAAAAGCAGACTGTACAAACAACAAAACAAAAAATAGAAGCCTAAAAAGACCACCGATTCTGAGCATCATGAAAAGGGTAACATCTTTCAAAAATATGAATTACATCGATATTTTAGCTATTGGAAGAAAAAAAATCCGTCTCAACGAGAAAGCTTTTAAACTTTTGCATCGCACGTGCCCGATGGGCTAATGCATTTTTTTCAGCCATGGTCATTTCAGCAAATGTTCGATTGCTACCGATTGGCTGGAAAACAGGATCATAGCCAAAACCCTGAGTACCTCGAGGTTCCCGAACAATTTCTCCTAAAACCTCTCCCTCAAAACTAAAATATTCACCCTGATGATGTAAGGTCAAAACCGTAACAAATCGAGCAGACCGATCTGCGGAATCATTTAATTCAAAAAGTAATTTATCTACATTAGCCGCATCGTCTTTGGGTTCCCCAGCATAGCGAGCAGAATAAACCCCAGGTCTTCCACCCAAGGCATTAACTTCTAATCCCGAATCATCAGATAAACAGGTCACCTGAAAATGTTCGGCGATGAATTCAGCCTTTTGCCTAGCGTTTTCCTGCAAGGTATTACCCGTCTCAGGAATTTCAATCAATAAACCCAATTCGAATACCGTATGAATGTCAAAAAGATCCCCTAGGAGATCTTTTATTTCTTCAATTTTATGTTTGTTTTGGGTCGCTAAATAGATAGAAGGCTTCATGCGATACTAGGGTGCTACAACGGTAATTTCAAAATACAAGGGAGAATATCCCGGAATAGCATCATTGCCCGCCGTCCCATATCCTAACGAATAAGGGATAATAACAGCAGCCTTCTCACCAACTCGCATTTTCTTCAATGCCTCAGTAAATCCCGCAATCAAATTATTGTTACTAAGAATAAAAGGAACAGTCGGTGTACCTAAGGTACCCGAACCAAAAATCGCATTGTAAACATACGAACCCGAAGCATCCGCATGCAGATAATTATAAGGCAATCGACCAATATAATTCACCAAGACAGGCGCATCTGTTGAAATTAACGCCCCGCTGGGGTTATCAACAATTTTTGAAAATAATAGCCCCGAACTCGTTTTCTCGGGATTAACAATGCCATACGTTTTTTGAATCAAGTCAATTTGCTCCGCTTCATTACGTACGGCTTCGATACTTAACTCTAACTTAAGCACAGAAAATGCAGGAATGTTACCATAAGAAGTTCCTCCAAAACCCAACGAAGCTGGCAACAAAAACAGCCCGCTCTCCCCCTCTTTTAATAAAGAAAGGGGAAGCGTAAATACGGATTTAGATAAACCCCAAACACTAGACCGATTAATATTTTTAGCTCGTGAGGTACTGTCGATTATAGTTCCATCCAGCAAGGTCATTTTGTAATGAAAGGTAACCAAATCTCCTAAATTCTTCAGCTTACCTGTACTTCCCGTTGTATTCAATTGGTAGTACAAACCGTCTGCCGACTTCTGCATCGTCAGATTTCTTTGCTTGATGTAATTCTGAATGTCTAGCTCATTCTTGTTTGATTGTTCGTCAACAGAATCCATCGTACAGCTCGTTAAGAACGCTGTCAATAGAAAGATTATCCCACAAATATATTTCATCTGATTAGTCAATTTTGGCAACATAGATTTCAAATACTAGTGGCGTATAGCCTGGAATGGTTGACCCAGACCCCTTCTCTCCATAACCGATGGTAGATGGGAAGACCAAGATGGCACGTTCGCCTAATCGCATTTTTTCGACACCCGTCTGAAAACCAACAACCGTTGAAGACCCCCCAATGGTAACTGAAAAACTGTCTGTACGCGCCATATTGCCATCGAAAGCAAAGCCATTCAAAAAACGACCTGTGTATTTCAACTTAACAACTTTACCACTCGCCGGTATTTCGCCAGTGCCAGGATTTAATCGAATGTAACGTAAGCCATTTGCCGTTTGCTCGGTTACGGTTAATTTTTTCTTCGCAATAAATTCCTCAATTTGATCTTTTTGACTACGTACCACATAATCCTTCACCGTCACTTTCAAAGGTGTATAGGCAGGTAATCCAACAAAACTCTGAGATGTCCCAGGAAGCGCCATCACAGCTTGTTCTCCCTCTTTAATATAAGCCAACAATTTAGCATAGATTGGATTCAAAAAACCATATTGATAGACCAATGGGGTTTTTGTGCTATCCAAGATCTCCCCCGTTAGCATATTGGACAACACATAATGCATCTTAACGGTATCCCCTTTCGAGGCTTTTTCGCCTGCTACATTTGGCTGAGCAACGTAGTAATAAGCACCATCTTCAATCGCGATAGGATTTTGATTCAACTTCGCAAAATAAGACAAAATTTGCGCCTGACTCTCTTTGGCTTTCGCCTCATCTGCTAACTCCACATTAGACAAACAAGATGTCAAGCCTAACATAATTCCACATGCAAGTAATACCTTTTTCAATCGACTTTGATTTAATTATGAATCCCACTTAACCAACGAAATGCTAACGATTTAGGTTAGCATTTCGTATGACCGAAAATAAAATATCAGAAAATTATTTCTTCGAAAGAACTTCCAATTCAAACACAAGTACTGAATTCGCTGGGATCGGACCACGAGGTTGATCTCCGTACGCGATAGGCGAAGGAATGACAAATGTCGCTTTCCCGCCTGCTTTCATCAAAGTTAAGGCCTCATTAAAACCTGGAATCATTTGACCCAATGGCATTTCTGCAGCACTTCCTTTGTCAAATTCTTTTCCATTCATGAATGTACCGCGGTAATTAACAACCCACGTCTCTCCCATTTTAGGAGATGGACCTGAACCCGCTTTTTCAATGGAATAGTTCAAACCAGAAGCCGTCTTTTGGAACGTTTTTCCTGTTTTTGCGATGTAGGCAGCAATTAAAGCCGGTTCCTTCGCAATCTCTACCGCTGCTTTTTTCTTGGCCTGTGCTGCTTGCGCTTCCATCTCTTTCTCAAATTCACCTTTTGATTGAACTTTCAAAATACGTACCGAATATTTCAAATCCGTTCCTGGCTTCAAGAATGGAGGCAATGGAGCCTGAACCGTTTTAATTAAACTATCAATAGGCACCAAAATTGTCGCTGAATCACCTACAGATAACAAACGTAATCCATTTTCAAATGTTCCTTTGAATGTTCCTGGAGCCGCTTGGGGCGCCTGAACCATCCCTTTACCCGGTTGGCCTTCTTTGTGCGTATCTTGCAAAACGGAATCAGCTCCGTTACGAATCACTAAATCAAAGGTAATGATATCACCATCTTTCAATTTTTGTGCTTTATCATCGTGCTCGTGAATTTGAATTTTCACTCCTTCAATGACCTCTACTTTGTCTTTGCCACATCCCACTACCATTGCAGCAGCTACAGCTAGTAATCCAATCGATTTACGCATGATTATTTGTTTATTTTTATAAATTTTTAACTCGTTTAATTTCAGAAAGATACAAAGGTAACACTTCCTTTAATTTTTCCTTCGCTT
>JBEEOB010000110.1:0-12755 GCA_041191865.1 Bacteroidota bacterium | reverse complement strand
TCAATTTTATTGACCGACATCTCAATACCCTTTACGTTCTCATCCACAGCTTTAGCAGTCACTTTAACTTCGGCTAATTCATTGGATTCGGGCTGCATTTCAATATTGAGGGTCTGGTTTTTGCCAGAAAAAGTAACTTTACGTTCTTGTTTAGCAAAACCAGCTGATGAAAACACCAAGGTAAAATCACCCGGCTGAACAGATAAACTGTAAAATCCATAGGTATTCGTGACATTACCTACCTTCAATTCCTTGATATAAATACTCGCACCAATCAATCCTTCCCCGTTCGTAACGTCTTTCACATAACCACTTATCGTGGCTTTTTGAGCGATTAAGCCGATAGGCAATAACATGAATAGGCACAAGACTAAATTCCTTACAAACATATAGATCAAATCAAAACACAAATATAACTCCGTTTGGGACTTAAAAGTTTTACCACTCATCACAATATCAAACTTCGCAATAAATTATAACAAATGGTAATATATTACCGAAATATAAATAAAACAAATACTTTCTATATATTTGCCTAACACGAAGCACAAAAATGGAATTAACAATATTTGGACAGATCATTCGCGAAAAAAGAAATGCCCTGCGCTTAAAACAGGAGGACCTAAGCTTACAAAGTGGCGTTGCGGTAAAAACCATTCATTCCATTGAGTTAGGTAAAGGCAATCCAGCCATAAAAACAATTTTACGCTTATTTGAAATACTCGAACTAGACTTCATAGTCGTTTCAGCCAAATCCCTCTAAATTAACTTATTATGGAACAAGCCATCAGTTTTGAACGTATCCCTACTCGCATATTTGATGAATCCGAGCATGCATCAAAAGCCGTTGCACACGAAATCGCAGCACTCATCCGAGAAAAAAATAAGGAAGGGAAACCGACTGTTTTAGGACTAGCAACAGGGTCCTCGCCCAAAAAGGTTTACCAGGAACTAATCCGAATGCACAAGGAAGAAGGCTTGAGTTTCAAAAATGTGATTACCTTCAATTTAGATGAATATCACCCCATGGAACCCGATTCCATCCAAAGTTATGTGCGCTTCATGCGCGAACAATTGTTTGACCATATTGACATACCGGTAACAAATTACCATATTCCTGATGGAACATTAACTATCGAAAAAATACCCGAATTCTGTCGGGACTATGAAGCAAAAATAGAAAAACTGGGAGGATTTGACTTTTACTTGTTAGGTATTGGACGCAATGGGCATATAGGTTTCAATGAACCAGGTTCCGTAATCAATTCGAAAACACGTTTGATGACACTCGACATCACAACGAAAATCGATGCAGCCATTGACTTTGGAGGATTAGAAAAAGTACCTAAACGAGCAATCACCTTGGGTATTGACAAGATCATGCAAGCGAAACGCATTGTTTTATTAGCCTGGGGCGAACACAAGGCACAAAGTGTGGCCAAAGCCGTGGAGGGGCCTATCACTTCCGATATTCCTGCGACTTATTTACAACAACACCCAAACACCCTTTTCATTCTGGATGAAACGGCTGCGTCTTTATTAACCCGCATCAAAACTCCGTGGTTGGTTGACTCCGTTACCTGGGATCGCAACATGATCAAAAAGGCTGTCACACACCTTTCCCTACATTTAGGAAAGCCCGTATTAAAACTAACCAGCAAAGATTACAATGAACACGGGATGTCGGAATTACTTTCCCTTTACGGGCAAGCCTACGATATCAACATTGAAGTATTCAACTACCTGCAGCATACCATTACCGGTTGGCCAGGAGGAAAACCGAATGCCGACGATACTCATAGACCGGAACGAGCATTTCCCGCCAAGAAAAAGGTTATCATTTTTAGTCCCCACCCGGATGACGACATCATCTCCATGGGTGGAACTTTCCAGCGACTTCATGACCAGGGACATGATGTACATGTTGTTTACCAAACCTCGGGAAATATCGCGGTAGCTGATGATGAGGCCCTTCGCTTTGCTGAATTCGTAGTGGATTTCAATGAAAAATTTGAAAGCTCAAATGCAAAAGCGAACAAAATCTACAAAGAGGCAGTCAAATTCTTAAAGAACAAAAAAGACTCCGAATTGGATATCCCGGCAGTACGCGAAATCAAAGGACTTATCCGACAAGGCGAGGCAAAAAACACATGCCGCTTCGTCGGCATCAAGAAAGAGAATGCCCACTTTTTACACATGCCCTTTTATGAAACAGGGACCATTCGCAAAAAACCGATAGGCGAATCGGATATCCAATTAATCATGGACATCATCGAAGAGGTTCAACCGCATCAGATTTATGCCGCAGGTGATTTAGCAGATCCACACGGTACGCACAAAGTCTGCTTAGACGCCATATTTGAGGCAATCCAACGACTAAAACACAGAGAATACATGAAAAACTGCTGGGTTTGGCTCTACAAAGGTGCGTGGGCCGAGTGGGATATCGACCAAATTGAAATGGCCGTTCCAATGTCCCCAGATCAAGTATTCAAAAAACGAATGGGTATCTTTAAACACCAATCACAAAAAGATGGTGTGGTTTTCCAAGGAGAAGATTCGCGTGAATTCTGGCAACGTGCCGAAGAACGAAACCGAGGCACTGCTCAAATTTACAATGCACTCGGTTTAGCTGAATATGAGGCCATGGAAGCCTTTGTTCGTTGGAAATTTTAAGCCAAAGCTTCAAATAAGATCTCGGCGGTATGCTTCGCGTGGCGTTGCGTACCGTCGTGAATTTGATGCCGACAACTCGTTCCGGAAGCGACAATTTCTACTTCAACAGGTTGCGCTCGCACCGTTGGGAATAATACCAATTCTCCAATCTGCATCGATAAATCATAGTGCTCTTTTTCATAGCCAAAAGATCCTGCCATCCCGCAACAACCCGATGGAATCAATTGCACTTCATAATTTTCCGGTAAGGACAAGGCCTTCTTCGCCGCCACCAAAGAACTCATGGATTTTTGTTGGCAATGCCCATGCAACTTCAATAATTTCTTTTCTGACTGAAAAGCCTTGCTATTGATTCGTTTGGCATCAGCCTCGCGGGCAATAAACTCTTCGAGCAGTAACACATTTTTACTCAAAGCCTGTGCTTTTTCTACCCAAGCATCGGATACCAAATCCGGATATTCATCCCGGAAAGTTAAAATAGCAGATGGTTCAATACCGACTAAAGGAATTTCAGCACTTACTAAACCTGACCACAATTCTACATTCTTTTGTGCCAAATTACGTGCCTCATCCAACATCCCTTTGGATAAAAATGAACGCCCCGAAATAGGATGCTGTAAAGTTCGCACCTCATAGCCCAATGCTTCTAACAACAAAACAGCCTTCCGACCTACTTCGGCATCGTTGTAATTCGTAAACTCATCTACAAATAGATAAATGGATTTATCCGAATGAATCGTCTTACGCCCTTTCAACCAAGCACCTAAAGTTTGTTTCGCCATCAAGGGCATCGTACGATCCGGATGAAAACCTACCATTCGATTCGATATACGACGCAGAAAAGGAGTCCCCATAATCAAATTATAGAGCAAAGGTACTCGGGAAGCTAATGACGAAATCGAAGCAAAATGCCCGACCAAACGACTACGTATTGGAGTCCCATTTTCCTTTTGGTATTGGTACAAGAACTCCATCTTTAATTTCGCCACATCGACGTTCGATGGACATTCCGCTTTACAGCCTTTACATGCCAAACACAAATCCATCACTTCCTTAATCTCCTTGTGATCAAAACGATTAGGTTTCGTGGAACGTGTTAAAAATTCCCGGAGGATATTTGCGCGTGCGCGCGTGGTTTCTTTTTCATTACGTGTTGCCATAAATGACGGACACATAGTTCCACCGGACACAGGAGTCTTCCGACAATCTCCCGAGCCATTACACTGCTCGGCATGTTGCAATACATCTTGATCTTGATAACGGAATGCGGTTTGGAATGTAGGAGTTTGTTGGCCTGCCTCATACCGCAAAAACGTATCCATCGGCGGCGTATCGACAATCTTATTGGGATTAAAAATCCCCTTCGGATCCCACCAAGACTTCAATTCACGCATTAATTGATAATTTGCCTCGCCTACCATCCACGGAATAAATTCTCCCCGCAAACGCCCATCTCCATGCTCTCCTGACAAGGAACCTTGGTATTTCTTGACCAATTCCGCAATCGCCTCCGCAATATGTCGGAATTGTTTGTGGCCCTCTGCCGTCTTCAAATTGATGATAGGGCGCAGGTGTAATTCACCCGAACCGGCATGCGCATAGTGCACACAATACAAATTATTTTCTGTTAGAATCTCGTTAAACTCCGCAATAAAGGCAGGTAAATCATTGACGTCAACCGCCGTATCTTCAATCACCGCAACCGCCTTTTCATCTCCAGGCAGATTTGACAACAGACCTAAACCCGCTTTACGCAAATCCCAAACCTTCTTGACATCTCCACCTATTACGAAAGGAAAATGATAACCTAGGTTTTCAGCCAACATTGCTTCTTCGACAGCTTTTGCTTGTTTCGCTAAATCATCCGCATTGTCGGAACGGAGCTCCACAACCAAAATAGCTCCTGG
Source organism: Bacteroidota bacterium (assembly GCA_041191865.1). GTDB lineage: Bacteria > Bacteroidota > Bacteroidia > Cytophagales > Spirosomataceae > Aquirufa. The sequence continues at coordinate 8,172 of JBEEOB010000110.1, read as the reverse complement.
ATCTCCATCCACAAAGAAACGATTTTGACTTTGTTCGGCGTTTGCTTTGGTGCATTCCAAAATATAATGATCCATCAACTCAGAAGCTGAGGGATTAAAACGTAAGGCAATCAAATTGGCCCGTAAGGCCTCATCAATCGTATTAAAATGCGCGCAAACCAATCCTAAATGAGCAGGAGGCAAAGGATCCACATGTAATTTGATGCGTGTCACAAAACACAAGGTCCCCTCAGATCCCGCTAGGAGCGCACAAAAATTAAAGGCAGGCTTGTCGGCAAGAAAAGCATCCGAATTCAATAACATGTCCACGGCATAGCCCGTATTTCTACGCTTAATGCTAGGCTTAGGAAACTCATCTTGTATATTCTTTTGATTCCGTGGATTTGACAATGCCGCCAAGGTCTGTGCATATATCGTATGCAAGCGAGAGCCAGGTTGCAATTTTTGGACTGTTTGATGTGGATCTTCCGCTTTAAATTGAACAAAAGTACCATCAGACAGATATCCTTCCACTTCTAAAATATGATCTCTCGTTGAGCCGTAAATGACCGAATTCGACCCGCATGAATTATTCCCAAGCATCCCTCCGATCATCGCGCGATTCGCTGTAGACGTTTCAGGCCCAAAGAATAAGCCATGCTTTTTCAATTCTACATTCAAGACATCACGCACAACACCGGGTTCAACCCAAGCATAAGATTCAGCTGTATTGACCTCTAAAATCCGATTAAAATGCTTCGACACATCGACAACCAATCCATTTCCCACAACCTGACCAGCAAGCGAAGTTCCAGCTGTTCGAGGAATCAATGGAATTTGATGCTGGTCTGCAAATTGGATCAAGGTCTCAATATCCTGAATGGTTTCAGGTATTGCAACGCCAAGCGGCATCTCCCGGTAGGCAGAAGCATCTGTGGCGTACAAGGTTCGCATCACGTTATCTGTGTGCAAAGCACCTTGTAATTGACTTGCTAATTGATTGAGAACTTGAGCATCCATGTTCGTGTGATTATCGCTGAAGCTGCAATTTACACAAAGCGTGGATTAGTAGCAATTGAGCTAGGATATAAGTCGACATGACAGCAAAGGAATTCCAAGGATATTCAAAATAAAACTTACCAAAAGCTAATAAGCTGTCGGAAACGACGAACAAAAATGCACCCCAGCGGAGTTGCGCACTTGAAATTTGGAAAGCAAAATACAACATAGCCCCCAATGCCAACGCATACACAATGACAGGCGGAAGCAAGGATGCAGGAAGTTTAGGATATAAAAAACCTAAAAATCCAAGGACATAGGCCAAGACCAGAAATATAAAATAGGACCATCGCAAAGCACCTAAGTTACTAAACTGCCGAATGTAAGCGAGTTGCATGATCAAAAAAGAACCCAATCCCAATTGAAAATAAAGCGCAGCGTTTCCCGGAATCAACAGAAAAACATCACCTAACCATGCAAAAAGTAGGGTGAATAGCAGGGCATTTCGCACAGCAGGTTTTAATCCAAAAGCATATACATATACGCCTAATAAAATCATCAACAATGGTTTAGTCGCATATCGAATCACTGACTGGCCCAATAACAATTCAATAATTGACACAATGCCATAAGCGACAAGAATTTGATTTAATTTCATTAGTACCTATATTTTCCTTTCTTGAAATCAAAAATGACAAGGACCTTACCATTGCTTTTTTTAATCAAAACCGAATCTTGCATGTAAGGATCTACGCGTTGAATAAATGAATCCGACTCACTCAGGTAAAGATTAACATTCTGCGCGTCCAAAGGGTCAATGACCAGGTTACGCAAATATTTCGAATCCAAGATGTTCGCTTTTGACGAGGGATATACAACTGTATCACCTTTTTGGTATTTCGCTTGAATCGATGAAGCGATAAGAGGGTAAGGATTTGGCCCACGATTGACCGAAAAGGTGTATTTCTGATGTTGGTCAGAATACAAAGGAACAAATAAAGCGACCAATTGATAGGTTTGAGCCAATAAATAGACAAAAGCAAATATCCGATACCAAATGGCTTGCTTCAGTAGAAAATCAAATAGGCCAACGGAAATAAAAATCCCAAAAGGCAGCCCAAAACAAGCATAGCGAAGAAAAAACCCAGATGTAGTACCGGCATTCACAGCTGCCGCAAACAGGAATACAACCGGGAGTAAAATTTGAATCACTCCTAAGACATAAATTCCCCGACTCGCACGATCCAATGATTTCACCCATTGATAAACTAAAAATAGAAATCCAACCAATAGGACGGTTCCTATTTTAAAACCATGCTTCACATACAAATCGTTTGTCCAGAAAAAGTGATCCGACAAAATTGAAATCGTACGCTTGAAAAGGTTTGAAGGTGTAGCAAACTCAAGCCAGCCAGGTATTTCACCATTTTTCTTAATATAGTTTATCAGTTGTTCCGCTGCATTTGCCTGAAAGCCCATGAAATAACGTGCAGGGCCCCAAATAAACCAAGCGATAAAGGGAACAAAAATTAGCCCTAAACGTGTACTCATGCGAAGCCAAATGGACTTATTACGCACAAATAGTGTCATATAGGTAAACTGTCCCACAAGCGCCAATACGGTCAAATAAGTACTAAAGAGGGCCCCAATAGAGGCTAATACCCAAAATAACAGGTACTTATTATTCCTGTTCAATTCACCTTCTCGCTTGATAACTAATAACCAAAATAGGTAATTAGATGCAGTGGTAAAAAACAAGCTTGTCGCATAATTGCGTGCTTGCTGACTGTAGATTACAAAAAAAGGTTCGATGGCAGCGAACAAGACGATTGCTAAGGTCCATAGGTTTGATTTGCTGAATTGCCTAGCCCAACGGAACATGACCCAGATTGTCAACATGTTGAACATGACCGAAACACTGCGCATAGCAGCATCCCCTTTCCCGAATAACCAAGCAAATAGCTTGAGCATCATATCGTGCACGAGGCTATTCCCACTGACATCGCCTCGGGCATCCGCATCCAACCAAGATTTTATTCCTCTCGGTGCCCAAAAATCCGCAGGTGTGAAGGTTTTATCAGGACGCATTAATTCGCCCATACCCCCTTGATTGGTATTAGCAACGCCTAATAAGACACTTGATCGTTCATCTGAAAATAGGCTAAACTGCCCTAGGTGATAAACACGCAAAAAGAGAGCTAATAGAATTAGTCCGAGAAATACGAAAAAATACAGTTCCTTCTTTAATTGCATAGCAGCCTAAAATATGAAAATCACCTAATCTTTCGACTAGGTGATTTTAAGAAGTTATTTTATCTCATGATTATGAGCCACATGCCTCACATGCTTCTGGATTATCCAATGAGCATGTCATATCAGCACGGTTTTGTGCATCATCGGTTTGGAATGAAGCAGCGGCTGCTGCTTGTGCTGCGTGTGCAGCATACTGCAATTCAGTCTCATGCACATCATTCGATTGTTCGATAGCCACGTCCGCTTGTTTCTCAATCGTAAATTTAATCGCATCAGCAGCGGCTTTTGTACGCAAGTAATACATACCTGTTTTCAAACCTAACTTCCAAGCATGGAAGTGCATTGATGTCAATTTACCAAAGTTTACATCTTGAATGTGGATGTTTAAGCTTTGCGACTGGCAGATATATGCGCCACGGTCAGCAGCCATCTCCAAGATCGTTTTTTGCTTAATCTCCCAAACAGTCTTATAAAGCTCTTTTAAGTTTTGAGGAATTTCTGGGATGTTTTGAACAGATCCATTCGCTGAGATCAACTTGTTCTTCATCGTTTCATTCCACAAGTTCAACTTGATCAAATCTTTCAACAAGTGCTTATTAACAACCGCAAACTCACCTGACAATACACGACGTGCATAGATGTTTGACGTGTATGGTTCGAAACATTCGTTGTTACCTAAGATTTGACTCGTAGAAGCCGTTGGCATAGGTGCTACTAACAATGAGTTACGTACACCGTGCTCAACAACTTGTTGGCGTAATTTTTCCCAATCCCAGTTACCCGAAGATGGAGTTACATTCCACATATCAAATTGGAAAATACCTTTCGAGATTGGAGAACCTTCCCAAGTTGAGTAAGGACCCTCTACTTTTGCTAATTCCATCGATGCTTCCATGGCAGCGAAGTAGATTGTTTCGAAGATGTCTTTGTTCAATTGTTGCGCTTCTGCCGATTCAAATGGCATACGCAACATGATAAACACGTCAGCTAATCCTTGTACTCCCAAACCGATTGGACGGTGACGCAAGTTTGAATTACGTGCTTCAGGTACTGGATAGTAATTAACATCAATAATCTTGTTCAAGTTGACCGTTGCCGCTTTTGTTACTTCATATAACTTCGCGTGATCGAATTCAGACACACCTTGCTCGTTTGTACGAACATACTTAGGCAATGCCAATGATGCTAGATTACATACGGCTACTTCATCTTTCGATGTGTATTCCATGATCTCCGTACACAAGTTCGAAGACTTGATTGTACCTAAATTCTTCTGGTTTGACTTGTTGTTCGCGTGATCCTTGTACAACATGTAAGGTGTACCTGTTTCTGTTTGCGACTCCAATACTTTAAACCAAAGCTCTTGTGCTTTAACTACTGCACGTGCTTTACCTTCTAATTCATATTTGTGGTACAATGCCTCAAATTCCTCACCATAGGCATCCGAAAGACCTGGACACTCATGTGGGCAGAACAATGACCACTCTTCATTGCTTTCCACACGCTTCATGAACAAATCTGGAATCCATAAGGCATAGAATAAATCACGCGCACGCATTTCTTCTTTCCCGTGGTTTTTCTTCAATTCCAAGAAATCGAACACATCTGCATGCCAAGGCTCTAAGTAAATCGCAAAAGAACCTTTACGCTTTCCACCCCCTTGATCCACGTAACGTGCCGTATCATTGAATACACGCAACATAGGAATAATACCATTCGATGTACCATTGGTTCCTTTGATGTATGAGCCTGTTGCACGTACATTATGTATGCTTAATCCGATACCCCCTGCCGACTGCGAAATCTTCGCTGTTTGCTTCAACGTATCATAGATACCTTCGATCGAATCGTCCTGCATCGCAAGCAAGAAACAAGACGACATTTGAGGCTTCGGTGTACCTGCATTAAATAAGGTCGGAGTCGCATGTGTAAACCAGCGCTCAGACAACAAATTGTATGTATGAATTGCCGCTGCAATGTCAGCCCCGTGGATACCTACAGCCACACGCATCAACATGTGTTGAGGGCGTTCCGCGATTGCGCCATCCAACTTCAATAAATATGATTTCTCTAATGTTTTGAAACCGAAGTAATCATAACCGAAATCCCGGTCATAGATAATAGCTTCATCCAATTCAACAGCATTCTTCTTGATGATATCAAAAACCTCTTTCGAAAGAAGTGCTGCATTTTGTCCTGTCTTAGGATCGATGTAGGTATAAAGACGCTTCATCGTCGCAGAAAACGACTTTAACGTGTTTTTATGCAGGTTTGAGATAGCAATACGTGCAGCCAATGTTGCATAATCTGGGTGCTTTGTTGTCAAAGAAGCCGCCGTTTCCGCTGCTAAATTATCCAATTCAGTCGTCTTAACCCCATCATATAAACCTGAAATAACCTTTCTTGCCACCTCTAAAGGCTGAACAAAAAATGGATCCAAGCTGTAGCACAGCTTTTCAATGCGAGCTGTGATTTTGTCAAACTTGACAGATTCGCGACGACCGTCTCTTTTAATTACGTACATGTGTTTCTATATAATATAAATTAGAATAATCAATCTGTTACAAGCCAAACTTAACACAATAAGATTCCCGCCTAAGAATTTGCTTTTTCTTAATTTCACTAGACCTATTTATGGCTAAAATTGGTCTGTTGGCGGTTTTGTTTTATTGCTTTTCGTAAGCCGGAAATTGAAGCACTTCCAGCGGCTTGGGCACTATGTAAAATTAGAAAAAAATGAGAGGCTGTGCAAACATTTTTCCAAGCTAAAAAAGATGAAAATAATTGCATATTTAAAATACACTATGACATAGCGCCATAGGAAAATCCAATGGCAGTATCTCTCTTGGAAAAGTACCATAAAATATTTTTGAATTTTTTTTTCAAGGCATTTGGGCTTTGATTTTATTGAAAATTATATACGCGCATGATTTGTATTTATGTAGATAATAATTAATTTTGCAACCCGAATAAATGAAGTCCATTCCCAGGGATTTCTAATTAATTTTAAATAGACGGCAGGGAATCGTCATTATACAAACACAATGAAAAAAGATATCCACCCAGAATACAAAGAAGTTGTATTTCACGATTTATCAGCTGATTACAAATTCTTAACTCGTTCTTGCGTTCAAACAACGGAAACAACTGAATTCGAAGGAGCAACTTACCCAGTTTACAAACTAGAGGTTTCTTCTCAATCACACCCTTTCTACACAGGTAAAAATGTATTGTTAGATACAACGGGTCGTGTTGATAAATTCAACAAGCGTTACGCGAAAAACTAGTATTCTTTATCGTATACAAAAAAAGCCTCGACATGATTTCATGTTGGGGCTTTTTCCGTTTATTTGCAACATGTGGAATTCGAGCCAACTCATAGATGACATCCAAATAAGCGCGCAATTGCGACCGCTAACCTATACTCGTTGTTTACGGGAGCTATGGGTCGCTTTGTCCACCATTGAAACCAAATGGATTCCCTACGCAGGAAACATCCCCACAGACACATATATTTTGGGGTCCGTGTTACCGAGTGATGAGCTGGTCAAGCGCATTGTAGAATTGCCAGCGGAAACGGCCTTATTTTGGAATCAGCAATGGATCGCCTATCGCGCAGCTAGCCCAACGAATGCACATAAACAAATAGTATACCTCGAAAACCAACCCGAATACATTCAATTTCCAGAAGATTTGCTAGATGCGAACTGCAGTGCCCTTCCAGTGGAAATTAAGCCCAATGCCGTTGACCCCCAATCCTTTTCCGCAAGAGGCAACACGATCATCCATCCTGAAAAATGTTACATAGACCCGAGCGCCTCCCTAACTGGGGCTATACTCGATGCAAGCCAAGGGCCCATTTACATAGGAAAAAACGTGACAATCCAAATTGGAACCTACATACAAGGTCCTGCAGCTATTTTACAAGACAGCGTCACAAACATCGGAGCCAAAATTAGACCCTACACGACCATTGGTCCAGGCTGTAAAGTTGGCGGCGAAATCAGTGCAAGTATCCTTTTCCCTTACAGTAACAAATCACACGAGGGATTTCTTGGAAATTCCATCATCGGCTCATTCTGTAATTTGGGAGCCTTAACCACATGTTCTAATGTCCGAAATGACTTGAAACATATTCATGTCTATAACTATGCGAGTCGTCAACCGCGAAATACCGGGCGCAAATCCTTTGGTATACTGATGGGTGATTATGTATGTACGGGGATTCATACCAAATTCAACACAGGAACCCTCATAGGCAATCATTGTAATATTAGTGGCACACAATTTTTGCCCAAGTTCATCCCTTCCCTCACCTGGGGCGAGTTTCCTAAATTCACTCCCTACAAACATGACCGCGCAGTAGAAAATGCGGAAGCTTGGATTCAAGCCAAAAATCAAGAAATCCCCAAAAATCTACGGGACATAATCGAACAAATTTGGAAAGAGGAAGCAAATGCCCGAAATTAGCCTATTCATTTATTAGGGAAACCGCATGCGCTTTCAAGACATCCCCGGATTACAACAAACCAAGAAACAATTGAGCCAATCTGTTCTCAACGAACACATTGCACATGCTCAGTTATTTCATGGTCCAACCGGTGGCGCCCAATTAGCCATGGCGATGGCATTCACCTCCTTTTTATTTTGCACAAACCGACAAGGCGATGATGCTTGTGGCACCTGCCCAAGTTGCCAGAAAGTACACAAGGGAATCCACCCTGACATTGTTTACCTATTCCCAACGGTTACCACAAAAAAGGTCAAGGAAGCCGAATCTGATGTATTTTTACCCGAATGGCGTAATTTCATCACGGGAGGACTCTTCAGAGTTCTACCCGATTGGCTTGCAACGATGGGTGCGGAAGGAAATAAACAAGGAAACATTCCCGTTGAAGAGACCCGAAAATTACTTGGAAAAATTAGCCTCAAACCATTTGA
>JBEEOB010000109.1:0-7682 GCA_041191865.1 Bacteroidota bacterium | reverse complement strand
GGTTGTTGTGGGATGGCGGGATCGTTTGGTTATGATAAAAAACACTACAAATTATCCCAACAAATAGCCAACTTAGTCTTGTACCCTCGCCTATTGGCCACAAAAAGTAAAACCATCATTGCCATGAATGGTACATCTTGTCGGCATCAAATCAAAGACGGAATCGATAAGGAAGGATTCCATACGGCCGAAATTATGTACCAAGCACTCGCACAAAAGCAATTCAAATCATGATCCAATACAACATATCCATCTTTGTCGAAAACAACATCGAAGCACAAGCGATTAAGGCGCTTACGAAACACATTGTTCCAGAATTAAATGCATGGGATTTTGTTGAACAAGCGCATGTATTCGAAATCAGTTCACATCAGGAACCAGACTCAAAAGGCTTTTCGGTTCAATGCCTGATTCCACAATCCGAAGAAGCAAGAAAAGAAGCCATTGAAAGCCTGATTTCGAATTTTTTCTTAGCTGAATTCCCAAATCAGTTTGTTTATTTTCCAAGTCAGTTAAAAAGACTCTAGGCCCAACGAATGGGGAGCATTCCTCGGGAGATCAAGAAATCGTTGGTTTTGGAAAAAGGTTTGGTACCAAACCAACCGCCCCGATTTGCTGCTAAGGGAGAAGGATGCGCCGATTTAATCACGGCATGTTTTGTTTCATTAATCATCGATGCAAATTGTTGGGCATGATTTCCCCATAATAAAAAGACCAAAGGTTTATCTTGTGCATTTAAGGCATTAAGCACGGCCTTTGTAAAGACTGGCCAAGGAAAGGAAGCATGCGATCCCGCCTCTCCAGCGCGAACGGTTAATGAAGTATTCAAGAGCAATACGCCCTGTTTAGCCCAATCTGATAAATCACCCGAAGCACGCATCAGCCCTAGGTCATTAAACAATTCTTTGTAAATGTTCTTCAATGAAGGGGGCAAAGGAATCGAATTAGGGACAGAAAAACTTAATCCATGCGCCTGCCCCATCCCATGGTAAGGGTCCTGTCCCAGCAATATGACACGCGTATTCTCAAACGAACATTGATTAAACGCTTCAAATAATTGACTCAAGGGAGGAAATACCACTTCATTTCGATAAGCCTGAAGAACTTTTTCAGAAAGTACGGTAAATTTTTCAGACTCAAAAGTAGATTTCAAGACAGATTTCCAATCATTCTGCAGTAAATCCTGTATTTTTAACACTTCATTTGCCATAGTCATCAACCCATGTCGCTTTATCAAACACCTGAAATATCGATTGAAGTCATTGCTAACCATATCGCCGATATGGAAATTCAAAAACCGTATCAATACTTCTTCAGCTACCAAATTACAATCTTAAATCGGTCCATACAACCAGTACAGCTCGTGAGTCGATATTGGCAAATACTGGATGGTGGATTACATGAAGAAACGGTTAAAGGATTAGGAGTTGTAGGCCAACAACCTATATTAGAACCGAATACTTCCTTTACTTATACATCAGGATGTCCATTGATGTCGGAATTCGGTAAAATGAGAGGCCATTATACCTTCCTAAATTTAACAACGCAAGAAACATTCCAAGTTGAAATCCCTGCCTTTTCCTTAACGACTACTTTTGCTCAAAACTAATGTTTAAACGATTCGCATTTAATTGGAAGGCACAAACAGCACACGGATTGCACTCCCCTTTCGTTTTTGAACTCTATACACAGGTAATCGATCCGATTTACCAACAGAATCCCGAAAACATCCAAGAAGCCATGATACATGGCATAGGCAAATATTTGAAATTAGCCGCTGGAAAAATCCAAGTCGTAGATTTCAGTAAATTGAGGGAAACTGATTTAGAAGCCTTAAATACCCTATTAGATGATCCTACGAATCTACTGGTATGTCTTAACATTCGCGATTCGGATGAATCCATCCAAAACTGGTCTTTCATCTCCGCAAAGCCTCAATCCATCCATAGCATCGAATTATTCGAAATGGGAATTATTTCTTTAAATCCCATCGCACCTAAACAGCACTTCTATTTGAAGAAGTCATAAAAAAGGGAGATGACCGCTGGCCATCCCCCTCAAAAAAAAAAAAAATACGATTAAACCGGCTTTGCGATTTCTACAAGTACGCGTTTCCCTTTGATCTGCGCTCCAACCATCTTGTCGATTACTTGGTTAGCATATTCTTTCGGTACATCAACGTACGTGTGCTTATTCTCAATTTGAATTTGTCCTAACACGTTACCTGGGATACCCGTCTCACCTGCAAAGGCTCCAACGATATTCGATGGGGAAATTTTTTCGTTAAATCCAATGTTTACGAACATACGAACCATGTTTTCGTCTGTACGGTATGGTTTTCCTTCACGATCCATACGCGGACCACGTGGGCCACGATCACGATCTCCACCGCGCTCGAATCGACCACCACGATCTCCTCCACCGCGTGAATCACGGTCAAAACGACCACCTCCACGGCGTTCTCCACCACCACGAGAATCACGATCACGGTATCCACCGCCACGCTCTTCGCGACCATACTTACGAGATTGACGCTCTAATTCTCCTTCAAGATTCTCATCACCAAACTCATTCTTTTGGATACCCATGTTCATTTTCACCAAGGCAGCAACAATTTGCTCCGTAGAGAATCCCGCATGTTGTAAGTTTTCCAATGAATCAGAGAACACCTCTAAATCACCTTCGTTGATCGTTGCAGCAACACGTTCAATGAACATGCCTTTCTTGATACCAACAACATCCGTAAACGATGGAATGACACCTTTGTCAATTTTAACTTTGGTATAGTTCATGATTTCACGCAAACGATTGCGTTCAGAACCTACAACCAATGTAAATGCTTTACCGAATTTACCAGCACGACCTGTACGACCGATACGGTGTACATAATATTCTTCATCTAATGGAATATCATAATTGATTACGGCATCTACATTATCTACATCCAAACCACGTGCAGCAACATCCGTAGCCACCAAGATTGTTACATTCCCGTTACGAAAACGGTTCATCACTTGTGTACGTTGGCTTTGACGCAAATCACCATGCAAACCTTCCGCTGCATAGCCACGAGATACTAATTCTTCTACGACCTCATCCACACGTTTCTTCTGATTACAGAAGATCAACATCAATTTCAAGGCGTAAAAATCAATTAAACGTGTGGTAACTTCCATCTTCGCACGTCCTTTTACATCGAAATACAATTGTTCGATATTCACATTCGTGATTTCGTTTTTAACAACCTTAACTAATTTTGGTTCAGTCAAATAACGACTTGTCAAGGCCATAATCGGCTTCGACATGGTAGCTGAGAATAAAACCGTTTGACGCTCGTTAGGCATTTCTTGCAAGATACTTTCGATATCCTCACGGAATCCCATATCCAACATCTCATCTGCCTCATCCAATACGATCATGGATGCTTGTTGGAGTTTTAACGCACGACGCTCAATTAAGTCAATGACACGACCAGGCGTACCCACAACGATGTTGGCACCTGCTTTCAAGGACTTAATTTGACGATCGATTGAATCACCCCCGTAAACCGTAGTAACCCAAACACCCTTCGTGAATTTTGATAGCTTCTTCATTTCTTCCGAAACTTGAACCGCTAACTCACGCGTAGGACATAAAATGATTGCTTGTACGAATTTCTCAAAAGGAACGATATGTTCGATCATTGGAATACCAAACGCGGCAGTTTTACCTGTACCTGTTTGTGCTTGTCCAATGACGTCACGACCTTCTAAAACGTAGGGAATAGCTTCTGATTGAATGGGAGAAGCAAACTCAAAACCCATCTCTTTTACTGCTTCTTGGATACCTTCCGACAAAGGAAGACTATCAAAGCGAATTTTTTCACTCATGATTGTTATGTTTAATTATGATGCCCTAACACATCCGTAATCAAACCTAATAGCCCTTTGTCGTTAATCTAAAGGGATTTACAATCACTTGTAATCGATTTATGCGGATGCATTTGTACTAATATGCCACAAAAGTAGGCATACATTCAATAGAAAGCAAATGAATTGTATTATTTTAATAAGGGCTTCTTAGAAAGAGCAAAGATGACACCCGTTTCATCCGAAGCTTTCACTTCAATACGAGCGGGCGAAAGCCCCTCACCTACGAGGCGATTCTTAATTACAAATCCCCGCTTTAAGGATGCACGCTCATCTTTTCCCGCATGAACCAAAATCTTCAAGGAAGCCTCCTTGTATCGATTAAAGCCTTCAGCCATCCGCTTGAAAACGTAGTCAACGGGCTTGTCCAACAAATCTGTTTGTTCATTGAAAACCAACTCGTTCGCTACCAACTCGATAGGTTCCGTTTGGGTAGAGTCAGATAAATATTGATGTAAGCCAACGATAACAGACGTTTTAGGCACATCGAAAGAGCTTCCTTTTGGCCAGATTAAACTTGTCAAGGAATCAGCGCGTAATTTGGTAGAATCCAAAACGGCACGCGTCAAACTATCATTCAATTTACTTAAACTATCAATGGGGATAATTTCTTCCGTTTCAGCAATTGTTTCCTCCGCTTCAGTAGATCGAAATGCCGTGTACCAAATAACACCACCTCCTAAAACCAATATAATTAACATGTAAACAAAGGTATTTACAGTCAAATTCTGCAATAACCCTCCCTCACTCAAAGGCTCTTGTTCGTCCGAATAGGTCAATAAAGCTCCTGTATCAACACGCAAGATGTCCGATAACAATAAGATTTCGGATACACCCAATTGAATTTTCGCAGGACACAGCACATAAAACTGCTGCTTTAATCCCAAGTAATAGTCCCCGTAAGCCTTCCAATCTTTCAAAGCAGCGTACTCAAACTGCTTCAAACGATAACCGTACAAACCAAAAAATAGCGTCAAACCTTTTAAGATAGCTGAACTCTTTGCCCCCATTTCACGCGACAATAACATCGCAATCGCACTCTTTTTATCGGGAATCAAAATGCCCATCATGCCCTCACCGTAACGCAAGATGGCATCTTCATCGTAAGTAAGTGTAGCTTCTGATAAAAAAGCTTCCAGATCGGAAATAGGCGCCGACTTCTGTAAAATAAAGTTATAAAGCGCATTGAAACGAATACGATTACGTACAAGTTTCAACAAACCACCTAAAATAATCGCCTCCCAAACTGGATACAACTCCTCGACTTTTTCAACAGGCTCATTAAGATAGCTTGAAAGCCGATTTAAAATGATCGACTTTTCTTCTCCACTAATTACGTAAAACGATTGATTCATAGGACGCAAAATTACAAGGACTGAACGGATTTCATACAATAACTATCCGCTTATTTTTTAAATATTAACGTGGCATTCACTACCTTTGTTTTATGAAAAAAGTATTGTTTATTGACCGGGATGGAACGATTATTCACGAACCCATCACAGACCAACAAGTTGACAGCTACGAGAAATTAGCATTTCTTCCCAATGCCATTTCTAATTTGAAGAAAATCGCACAAGAATTAGATTTCGAATTGGTGATGGTTACGAATCAGGATGGCTTAGGGACGAACTCATTCCCCGAAGAGACTTTTTGGCCTGCCCACAATAAAATGCTTGAAATATTAGCGAGCGAAGGCATCGAATTCTCCGCTATTCACATTGATCGCAGTTTTCCAGCCGATAATTTACCTACGCGAAAGCCTGGCATCGGAATGTTAGGCGAATACCTTGCGGGCGACTATGATTTAGCTAATTCATTCGTACTCGGTGATCGGGAAACGGATGTCCAACTAGCTAAAAACCTAGGTGCAAAGGGAATATTCATCGGTGAGCAAACTATTTCACCAGCACTAAGTGACAGCCTTGCTTTAACCTGCACGGGATGGGATGAGATTTACCATTTCTTAAAACTTCCTGCACGAAAAGTAAGCCACGAGCGAAATACACACGAAACTAAAATCCAAATTGAACTTAATTTAGATGGAAGTGGAAAGGCAAACAATCAAACGGGTTTAGGCTTTTTTGATCATATGTTAGATCAAATTGCCAAACACGCCAATGTTGATCTAGCCGTGACCGTACAAGGCGATTTACACATCGACGAACACCATACGATTGAAGATACCGGAATCGCATTAGGGGAAGCATTTACGCTGGCATTAGGTGTTAAACGCGGAATCAATCGCTACGGTTTCCTATTACCTATGGATGAATGCCTCGCACAAGTGGCTTTAGACTTTTCAGGCCGCAATTGGTTAGTTTGGGAAGCCAATTTTAAACGTGAAATGATTGGAGAAATGCCTACAGAAATGTTCTCGCACTTCTTCAAGTCCTTTTCAGATGCCGCGAAGTGCAATTTAAATATTCAGGCAACGGGTGAAAATGAACACCATAAAATTGAAGCTATCTTCAAAGCTTTTGCAAAAACGATTCGCATGGCCGTGGAAAGAGATATAAAAAATTTAAATTCTTTACCGAGTACCAAAGGATTACTCTAAACAAATTGTTAATTTTGCATAAATAATTAAATACTATGGGATATTCAGGAGCAGCATTCTTTATCATTTTGTTCGCGATTTCAATCGTTGTAGGAGCAAAACTTCAAAAAATCTACAAAGAAAGAGGCAAATAAATCCTCTTTCTTTTTTTTATATCCAACCCTCATCTGCAAAACTTACATAAGTACTCGCATTAATAATGAGGTGATCGGCAACGAGCATATCTACACTCTTTGCTGCAACAAGCATACGATTTGTTAATTGTTTATCGGCTTCACTAGGCTGTAAATGCCCCGAAGGATGATTGTGTGCTAAGATCAGACTACTGGCTTGCAAATGAATCGCTGATTTTAGAATCAACTTGATATCAACAACCGTTCCCGCAATTCCTCCCCTACTGATACATTCCTTCTTAATCATTCTTGCAGCTCGATTAAGATATATGACCCAAAACTCTTCATGGATTAAATCAGCCAAATGCGATTTAAGCAAATCATACGCGTCAGCCGATTGCCTAATTCGATCCACCGTAACATGAGCCTGATAGTCCATTCTTCTTCGCCCCAATTCCATGGCTGCGACTAATACCGCTGCTTTCGCGTATCCAATGCCCTTGATTTTTCGATAATCTGACAAACCCCAGCGGCCCAACTTAGCTACGTCTCCATCCACCTGACGAATCATTTCACGAGCCAAATCCAACGCGGAATGTTCTCGAATGCCTGTACCAATCAAGATAGCCAAAATCTCCTCCAATCGAAGGGTCTCACGCCCCTTGGAAAACAATATCTCCCGCGGTCGATCCTCTACTAATAAATCTTGTATTTTCTGATAGGCCATGTACGAATGTAATGCCTATAAACAAGAAAACCCCGCACGAAGCGAGGTTTATCAAGTACCTGATAATAAGGGATTAAGCTGCGATTTTGTTCGCCAACTTAGCTAATTTTGATTTTTGATTAGCTGCCTTATTTTTATGAATGATATTTTTCTTTGCTAATTTATCCAACGCAGAGGATACTTGCTTGAACAAGTCAGATACGATTGCCTTATCAGTAGTCAATCTCAATTTCTTGATCAATGTACGAGTAGATTTGTGTTGGTAACGATTGCGCAAACGCTTTGATTCATTTGCCCGAATACGCTTTAGTGCTGATTTATGATTTGCCATCTTTAAAAAAATTCTCTTTTCTGTAAAATTGAATTGCAAAAGT
>JBEEOB010000108.1:0-30835 GCA_041191865.1 Bacteroidota bacterium | reverse complement strand
ATTTCCTGAATGAGATCGTCCTTTGTCTTATTTGCCCAAGCAGCCATGGCTTTATTCCCTATTTTTGCTTAAATGTACAAAAAAGGGCGTAATTTCGCGTACCCTTAAGCCCCAAGAACACGTGCAAGTAAGAGCGAAAAAGAATTTAGGTCAACACTTTTTAAATGATTTAGATGCGGCCCAACGCATTGTGGACGGCTTGCAGGATCATTCGCAATACGCGAAAGTGCTGGAAATTGGTCCAGGCATGGGGGTCTTAACCCAATATTTAGTTAAGAAGTCGGAGTACGAGACCTACTTAATTGAAATCGATCAAGAATCGGTTGCTTACCTTCGAAAAAATTATTTGGAATTCACCGGCACTCGGTTAATCGATGGGGATTTTTTACGCTACCCCTTAGAAAACATTTTTGGTGAGGAAAAATTCGCCATTGTTGGCAACTTCCCCTATTTCATTTCAACCCAAATCTTTTTCCGAATTTTGGAATACAAAGATCAATGTGTGGAAGTCGTAGGAATGCTACAAAAGGAAGTAGCCGTAAGGTTAGCTGCCAAACCAGGAAATAAGGATTATGGAATTTTAAGTGTTTTGCTTCAGGCTTATTACGATATCGAATATCTTTTTAGCTTAGGACCCGAAGTATTTACCCCGCCTCCGAAAGTCAATTCAGGTGTGATTCGTTTAGTTCGTAATTTCGATAAAAAATTAGCCTGCGACCCAAAGCATTTTAAAATGCTGGTCAAAATGGCCTTTAACCAACGAAGAAAGACCTTAAGGAATGCTCTGCGCGCGATGCAATTACCCGATCATCCCTTACTAACGAAACGAGCGGAACAATTAGGTGTGGAGGAATTCACGACGCTGACCCTTTTATGGGAAGCCAATGGTTACCTGGGAGCCTAAGAAAATAACAAAGCCTTAACAGCAAATTGGGCAAAATTTACGTAATTGCGCCTTCAATCTAATTCACTCAATCATGGAAGAAATCAACGTACAACACCTTCCGTTTGAGCTCACCAAAGAGTTCCTTGAAGAAATTCGCCAGTTGATTACTGAGCAGGCGAAAGATGAGATTATTGCCAAGATTGAGGATTTATTCCCTGCGGACATCACGTCCATTCTCTATGAGTTAAATGGAGATGAATCAAAATATCTGGTCCAATTATTGGATACCAAAATAGCAGCGGCTATCATTTCGGCTTTAGATACCGATGACCGCAAGAAGTTCTTAAAGAATTTCACCTCCAAAGAAATTTCCGAATACATCAACATCGTCGATTCCGATGATGCGGTTGATATTCTCAACGAACAACCCGTTCGTATACGTGAAGAAGTAATCGCCCTATTAAAGGACCGCGAACAAGCTCGATTCATCATTGACCTCATGCATTACGATGAGGATTGTGCCGGCGGTTTGATGCAAAAAGAGTTAATCAAAATCAATGTCACACAAACAGTAACGGAATGTGTGGAGGAGATTCGCCGACAAGCTGAGGATGTTGAAAAAGTCTACTCCGTTTATGTCGTAGATGATGATGGAATTTTATTGGGCACGGTATCGTTGAAAAAAATCATTTTGGCGAAACGAGGTTCGAAGATTCAAGATGTGTTTGAAGCAGATGAAATCGTATCAGTTCAGACCTATAGCACCGGCGAAGAAGTTGCTGATTTAATGCAAAAATACGATTTGGAGGCAATTCCAGTCGTGAATATACAAGGTAGATTACTTGGGCGAATTACGATTGATGACGTGGTCGATTTCATTACAGAATCTGCCCAAGAAGATATTCAGGTCATGGCCGGTATCTCGGAAGACGTAGAGGAAGATGACTCTGTTTGGCTACTCGTGCGTTCTCGTTTGCCTTGGTTAATCGGTGGCATGGTTGGAAGTTTTTTAGCTGCTAAAATCATTGACCGTTTCGATGACACGATTGCTTTATTACCCGCCATTTCAGCTTTTATTCCGTTGATTGGTTCAACAGGCGGGAATGTGGGTATTCAATCATCATCCTTAATCGTTCAATCGCTAGCAGACAAAAGCGGATTAGACACGACACTATGGAAACGTCTACAAAAAGTATTTGTTGTCGCATTAATCAATGCCCTCATAGCAGCCATTTTTGCTTTCGGTTGCTCCATGTTGATCGATAGCGGAGAGATCATGTTATCCATAACCGTATCCCTTTCCTTGTTTGCGGTGGTTATGCTGGCATCCTTAATGGGGACGGTCACCCCTTTGGTCTTAAACCAATTAAAAATCAACCCCGCAGTGGCATCTGGTCCATTCATTACAACGACCAATGACATCTTAGGTTATGGTGTCTATTTCTTGATTGTGTATTTCTTATTGTAGTCGATGAGAGCAGTTATTCAGCGAGCTAGTTCAGCTTCCTTGCACATCGATGGCCAATTACATGCATCCATTGAAACGGGATTCGTTATTCTTTTAGGCATTCATGTAGATGACACAGATTCCGATGTCGATTACCTCGTTGGTAAAATCCATGGCTTGCGAATTTTCTCAGATGCTGAAGGTAAAATGAACCTTTCCTTGGAGCAGGTTTCAGGCCAAATATTATTGCTTAGTCAATTCACCTTATATGCAGATACGCGCAAAGGGAATCGTCCGAGCTACCTTGCTTCTGCTCGACCAGACCAAGCAATTCCTTTATATGAGCAGATGATACAAAAGCTTTCAAAGGCCATGGGAGCTCCTATTCAAACAGGTGTTTTTGGGGCTGATATGCAAGTAAGTTTATGCAACGATGGCCCTGTAACCATTATCATCGATTCGAAAAACAACTCATTATGACCTTAGAAGAAGCCCAAGCGCAAGTTGACCAATGGATCAAAACAGTTGGTGTACGTTACTTCAATGAACTCACCAATATGGCGATGTTAACGGAGGAAGTAGGCGAAGTTGCCCGCATCATTGCACGTCGCTATGGCGAACAGTCAGAGAAAGAATCAGATAAGAACAAGGATCTTGGCGATGAAATGGCTGATGTTCTTTTTGTATTAATCTGCCTAGCAAATCAAACAGGAATTAATCTAACAGATGCTTTGGCTAAGAATTTGGCAAAAAAAAGCATCCGTGATGCCGACCGACACCACAATAATCCCAAACTAAAATAGGGTTTACTTTCCTGCCGGTACCTGGCTATCCGAAATACGTTTGCTCATGCTTTTCCCCTCTTCTTTGTTGGGAATAAACGGTCGAACTAAGGAGATCAAATCCAAACTCGGATTCAATTTTTGAATTACCTCATGGCGCACATCAAATTCGGTTTCACCCGATATTTGTTGGTACTCCGCATCCGATATACCCTCATGTTGATTGGATGCATTAGAAAAAGAGGCTAAATGACCTAATGTACTATCGCCCATCAATTTTCCGCCTTCCCAAGAAACCACAGAACCTGCATGTTTCCAATTAAATCCGGAAAGCGTAAAGTTCTTTTGATTGATTGCTTGAACCGATTGGAGCGGCATACCTAACAACAAACCTGAATCTGTTTTCCATTCCGATGCATTCCCCACAATGGTTACATCAACAATTTGACCGTCACGGTAATACACATATACTTGACGGTTGGAGTTAGGATATATGATTGTTCCGCGTAAGCTGTCATCACCTATGACCCATGTCGTATCTGAAATCAGGGACTCTTTACCATACTTTTTCTCCAAACCTGCCAAATTTCCACAAGCCAAGACCTCATTCAAGCTACGTGTTGGATTTACTTTTTCAGTCGAATTACTAGAGCCACAGGCAAAAAGTAATAGAGAAACGAAGATGGAAAGAATGTATTTCATATTAGAAAGAATAAGCGAATGATAAGGTTGCATTCAAGCCTTGTACCTGGTATTGATAATACTTTTGATAGTTTTTACCTAAGAGATTATTGCCTGACAAACCGATGTTTAAATTTCGTTTGATAAAATAGTTTATTTTCAAGTTGACATCCAAAATATCGTCCATCTGAATTAACTGATTTTTGACAGGTTCTAAGGCATAGAGCGATTTCATCCAATATACATCGGGCGCAATCAATAATTTAGGCGAAATGCGCCAAGAATTTATCCAAGACAAACTCGTTGCGGGCACATGCGGCGCGTTAAACTTGACGCCCAATTGTTCATAAATAACATGGTTGAACTTAAAGCTTGACGTAAACTGCGACGTAAAATTCAGATTCATGTTCGCTGTATAGGTTGTCACTTGAATTTTTTCTAAACCGCCCCGGTACTGCACATCAAACTTATTCGAAGCAGTAACAGCATTGACATAAAAAGGTAAGTCAGAATACTCAGCATAATCATATTGAGCTTCAAAGTCGATCACTTTATTCCCCCCAATACCTTTAATACCTCCATACACGTGGCCTACTTGGTTGGTATTTTTCAATTGGCTCGGAACACGCATCCAAGGATTTTGCTTCAGAAAACTTTGGAAAGAATTGAATTGAACATCGCCTCCTACCCCACCAAACAAGTGTATGTAATCAGACGCACCAAAATCCATTTGCAACATGGGGAAAACACTGGTTTTCTCAACCAACGGATCGTCGAATTCGGTCACAAACATAAAACCAGCATTTAGACTAACACGCGAACTTTTATAGGCTAAATGGGGATTAAGTCGATACAAGTTACGGTTCCATTTTTGCAGGGTGGCATTAGGTGAATATTCCGAATAAACATAATCTCCGGCCAACTTGAAACGAAGCTTTTCCGACATGCTATGCGCATACATCCCGTGACCTTGAATGATTAACTCATTCAAATCTTGTGGATTCGTAAGCTGATCGGCCTGAATACTTAATACATAGTCAGCATTCGCCGACTTCTTTGCACTACTTACTTTACCTGAAGCACGCATGTTTGTGTAAGAAGCCAAAAGATCAGATGCTTTGACATAGGAAGGAATTTCAGCTAAGCCATAATAGTGATTTGCGAACATTTTGTATTCAAGCGTACTTTCCCAATAATTCACACGTCCTAAGGAGCGACTTTCCAAACGGGCTAAATTCTGGCTTCTAGCAGAATATTCGTCCATCACAGGTCCCGATTGATTGGCATCATGATGTAAATAAATGCCTAAAAATTTATTCTCTTTTGAACTTTGACTCGCATTGAAATCAAACAAGGAATGACCATAATTTCCTACTCCCAAGAGAAGCGCGTTTTTAAATTTCTCTCCATATGCTGTGTTATTACTCTCATCCGTACGCATTTCTTGCGTAGCGGGCGCTTCAATTTTAGGTAAGGAGTCAATCGCCCAAGCAGATTCTTTTAGTTTCACAAGCAAGGGAGCAGTTGCTGTTTGACCAAAGGTTTTCATGGGCAAATAAGACCGATCTGTAACCTTTAAATTCATGACTGCCCGCGTTGAATTGGGTATCGTAATCGTAGAACGATCAATACGCGATTCTTGCGCATAGGCTAGATTAAGCAATCCAAACAGGCCAATAAAAAGCAAAATGATCTGTTTCATCTATTGAATTCCCTCCATTTTTTTCTTCGCTAATACTTTAACGGCATCGTCCGACGAGTTGGATAAAATACTTTGTAAAATTGCCTTTGCTTGCGCATTATTCTTTAGCTGAATAAAATTTTCCGCCATTGAAAGATAAGCCTGACCAACCAAGGCATCTGGTAAATGATAATAACGACTCTCTGATTGGATAAACTGACTGACCAACCAATCATTTGATTTTTTGTACTCTTTCTGCACAGATAATACCTTAGCGTATGACATGGCTGCTTGAGCACCTACTTCATCTTGATTAAACTTCACCGAGGTAGAAAACCATTGTTTAGCAAGTTCATAATCAACCGCATCCAATGCGTATTGGCCTATTTCCATAGCCCATTGACTCTTACGCAATGAATCCGAGGCATCCAAGTCAAGCCAAAGTTGATTAAGGGAATCAAATTTCTTTTGTTGGCCATACAGTTGCTTCAACTTATCCTGCACATCCACCATGAGCGTATCTTGAAAGGCCATATTAGCCTTTAAATCTACCAATTGGCCTACTGCCAAATCCGCGCGCTTTTGCTCCTCGTAAATCAAAGCAATCATCCATTGAGATCTATTGGCATAACTTACACCTTGTTGGCTACGTTTTAAGTAAATCAAGGCATTCGCTAAATCTTTCGTGTGGTAGGTTGCAACGCCCAACATATAATTTAGGGCATCCGATTGACCATAGGCTGGATATTCTTGGATCAAGCGAACAAGCTCAGGAACGACTAATTTGTATTTAGCCTGCTGGAACATTTCCGTACAAATATCAAACCATTGATCGGCTAAACTTGGGTCATCCCCATGTTGGCTTGCATAAATATGATACAGCTCCATCGCCTCAGTATGTCGACCTGCCTTTTTCAACAATTCAGTAGCACCGATAATGGCCTCTTTGGCAGAGGAATCTGTCGTGAATTTTCGTACGATTTGAATGTAATCATCCATGGCTAAAAACCATTGATTCGTATTCTCATATGCTTGAGCCCGAATTAATAAGAATGGCGCAAAAAGAGGATTAACAGTCGATTTCGATTGAATAAATTGGGTAGTATTGCGAATGACCGCCGCGTAATTTTCCGTCTTTTGCAAACGCGCTAAAGCCACATTGCTTTGGTACAACATTTTATCGGCTTGAGGATCATTCGGAAATTTCGAACTATAAGCTAGGTAAACTTCAGATGACTCCTTGAATTTACGTAGGTTAAAGAGAATCAACGCTTTACGTTCAAGCAAACTTGTCGTTTGGGGAGAATTCTGTTGAATGGCTTCATCGAAATATTTAAGGCCTGCAGTCAAATCACCCTTTGCAATGGATAATTCAGCCAAATTACGTAAATCATCAACGGAGCGACTCCCTTCAAGTTTGTTGGCCACATATTCCTCAAAATATTGCAAGGACCGATCATACATAGTGATATAGGCAAACGAATGGGCCAAACTTAAACGAATCCTTTGGCTCAATTCACGTGATCCCGCAGGTAAAGACGTTTCCGCCAACAAAGGCACATATAATTTAATGGCGTCAGAGTTTTTATTCGACCGAGCAAGCATTTCTGCTAAGGCATAGCGAGCATACCAAGCCATCTCCCGATTAACGGCGAAATCGAGTGATTTCTTGTAATAGGTAATCGCCCGACGGTCTTCTTGTTTTTCGTAAGCCTTTGATGCAATCTGATAGCAAGTAGCTTGATAAAGTTCTTGGAATTTCACTTTTCCTACCGGAAAATTCAACATAAAATCTTCCATGGCAGCTAAAGTGCCTTGCTTTTGCAGTGCATCTATAGCCATTGACACCAACAATTCCCCATGTTTATTTTGAGGCAAACGCTTCTGATAGGATTTGACTTCCTTTAGCAAAGTCGCCCATTGTTGGTTTTGCTGCAACAAACTTAGGAACATTAAATAGGCCTCATCAGCCAATCCCCTGTTGAAAGGCATCGCCGCAACCTCCTGCAACGCTTGGTAGGCAAGCTCCCATTTTTGTTGGTCCACTAAAATCAGAGCGCGCGTTTTGGCCATTTCTTGAGCAAGCGAATCGTTCGATTTATCCGATTTAGCGAGCAATAATAGCGCCTCATCCAGCTGCTTTGATTTGTATAATGCGAAAGCATACTTATAATTCCGCTCTCGATTCATCATGAGCGGCGATTTAACCTGAACAACCGCATAACTTTTCGCGGCATTCGCATAATCTTGCTTTTGAAATTGTAGCTCAGCAATGATGGATGCCAAATTTCCGGAAGATTGTTGATATGAGCTGTCAGCTAAAATCGGCTTAACAAAGCCAATTAAATCATTGTATCGATTTAATTTCATGTAAGCCGAACTAATCCATACGGGTGCTTCTGCAGCATACTTGGGATCTGCACTTGCGAGTTTAAAGTCCTCAATCGCTTGTTCAAATTTTTCTGCATGAAAATGCATAACCCCTGCATAATAAGCTGCAGGCAAAGAATACTCATCCTCCGACTCAAACTTCAACAGATTAAAAAGGGCTAAGGCTTCCTTGTATTGATTTGACTTATAATACGATACCGCGAGGTAATATTTATGCTCTAAATTTGTCTGAGAGGAATTACTCAAATATTTAATTGCACGTGCCCAATCCCCCGTTTCGTAATAAAAAACACCAATTTCGGTAATCAACTTCGCTGAAAATGGGCTCTCGGGATGATCAGAAACGAATTTAACGGCTTGAATTTCCGCCTCGGGACGCATGGAATAAATCGAACACATCGCTATGTAGTATTCAACAATCGTGCGTTCCGAAATCAACGAGGAGGTATTTTCCTGTAAATTTTTAAGGTAAAAACGAAATTCTTCTTGAGCAGCCGGGAAGTTATTTGAATCAAACAACAACTTTGCTTGACGGAAATGCTCGTAAGGGTCTGTTAATTTGACCGTTTGCTGCCCATGCATTTCAAACGGCTGAACAAAGAACACGCTTAAGACTAAAACACTAAAATAAAATAATCGTTTTTTCATCTACGAACAGATGTATATTTAGGGTTATTACAATAATACAAATTTTATTTCAAATTTATCTCCCCTTTCTAACGATAAAATTGATAATTAATTTCCTCTAAGACTTATTTTCTCTAATTTTGAAAGATATTACCAACAAACAACATTCGATGACGATTCGTAACTTATTCATATTCAGCATCCTTTCTTTCTGTTTCTTTACATCCTCAGCGCAAGGCCCGAATAAAAAGCTTCCGATCATTAAAAATGGTGGATATGTTATTTATGAAAAAAATGGGCATGGCTTAATCGCAGCGGTAGAAAACCTAGGAAAGCTTGATTTCAACGAAGCCATAAAAGCATGTGACTCTTTACAAGTTGGAGGTTTTAGCGATTGGCGATTACCTTCTAAAGAAGAATTTGAATTAATTCACCCCAAATTGAATCTTAAAAAAGTAGGAGGAGGAAGCATTTTCCAATCTTCATGGTATTGGACTTCCTCAGAATTGGATAAACAAAATGCTTGGACACATAACCTTCAAACAGGCCTTCAAGCATCATACTTCAAGGATTTCAAATGCTTTGTGAAAGCTGTTCGATCATTCTAACACCCCATATTTTCGCATTTGTCGGTCCATCACAGCGAAATACAGCGGTGGAATTAACGCCAAAATTAACATTCCGGGATATCCGGTAGGCATTTGAGGTGCACCTGCATGGTGGCGTAATATTTGGTATTTCCGAGAAGCCAAGTAATGATGATCGCTATGCCGACTTAATTCGAACAAGAGAACTCTCCCCAACAAGTGATTACTGTTCCATGAATGTTCCGGCTGTACACGTCCGTAACGATTATTAGCATTTAAAGGACGAATTAATCCATAATGCTCAATGTAATTAACAGCCTCGAGCAATAAAATTCCTATCATTGCCGAAATCAAAAAGTACCCCAAAGTAGCTATTCCCCAAATCCAATAAATCCCAAAAAGCAATCCTGCTTGAAACAGATGAAAGAATAACATTTCATTTTGAATGGACCAAAAACTTAGTTGTTGGTTCTTTAAAATCTTGGTATTGATTCGCCATGCACTCATATACGTTCCGGGAATCGTTTGGAAGAAAAATGCAAAGACACTTTGCCGATATTTGGCCGTGCTAGGGTCTTCTGGCGTACTAACATGTGTATGATGACCGCGATTATGCTCGATAAAAAAGTGCATATACAAACTGGTAGACAACAAAATCTTTGACATCCCTTGTTCCACTTTGTTACTCCGGTGACCTAATTCATGCGCTAAATTAATCCCGAAAATACCCGCTAATAAACCCGCTGTCAAGATACGCCCAATTCGATCTTGTGTCGAAATATCAGTTGATGCTACTTGATTTAAAAAATAAAATAAACAGATAAGATGCAAAGCAAAGGCCACATACAATACAAGATCATACATAGGATTGTTCTTGGCAGTTATTTCATCCTCATCCGATAAATTTTCCTCATTCGCTGGTAAAAACAATTCAGCAAATGGGATGAATAGAAAGCTAAACATGATACTGGCCCAACAGGCAATTCCCACAGAATGGTAAGAAATCCAGGCTCCGGCGAATAAAACAAAAGGCAGAATATACTTGATAATGCGCATAGCTAATCAACTTATTTCCACAATAATAACAATTTAAACTTGTTTTATTGCCAAAATAAAATCAGAAGCTACGTGATCAATTTGATAGTTGGCTAAAAACAATGCGCGTGCATTTTTAGCTATTCGATTTTGCAAATCCGTATATTGATACAGGTTCTGCATCGCTGCAAAAACGGAGGCTTTCGAAGGTTCACAAACAAGCGCTGCATCCGTAGCAATCAGTTCATCGGCAAAACCAATCCGGGTACTAACAATACTGGGTTTACTATACGCTAGCGCCTCCAAGGCTGCGATCGAAAATCCCTCCGAGTAACTTGGCAGAATGAATGCATTAACCTGTTCCAGCAAATAAGCTTTGTTGGGGCCCGTAACCACATCGAATAAATCAATATTCGCATGCGGATAATTCGCCAACTGCTTACCTAATTCCTCCGAATAATCATCTTGAGGTCCGGCAATTATCAAATGTACGGCAGAACCATGTAGTCGGCTTAATTCCTCAAAAGCCTTCACCAATATATCCAAGCCTTTCTTTCGATTAATCCGACTCAAAAACAAAAATACAAAAGAGCCTTTTTCCTTAATTTTTTCGATTCGATCGACAAAATCAACAGCAGGTGCGTACCTTGTGGAATTCGTTGGATCCTCAATGCCATTGGGAATGAATACGATTTTTGAACGCAAGTCGGGGAAAAGATTCAAGACAATTTGCTCCTCTTCCCTACTGATAACGTGAATCAAATCAGCCTTTCGAAGGAAGCGTCTTTGCATCAAATTCCAGAGAAGCTTTTTTTTCCATGCGGAACGATTCCATGCATATGGGTCTAAAAATCCATGGATGGTAACAATCTTTTTGGCCTTATTGGGTACAATAAAAGGAAGCAAAGCACCAAAATACCAAAGTCCATGTATGTGTACGTATTGAAAAGAATTCCGTTTTCGGATGAACCAAAACAGCAAAGTCCATGAAAATTCAGAGAGTATGCGCGAAAAGATACTTTGCCTAAATATTTCCAAATGAACGCCGGGTGCGGTCGGATAAGCATGGTGCGCCTGATCCATGGAACTTGCAATGGTGACATCTAATCCGGATTCGATTTGAACGCGAGAATGATTCAAGATCACACTAGCAGGCCCTCCCGATTCATAGGAATAAGAACACAAATGCAATAAATGATCTTTCTGTTGCATGTTAAAATTCAATCTTCCATTCCTGTTGAATGATTTCCTTCAAGCGTTCAGGATTATTTTGTACGGCTTTTTCGGCTTCGTAGATATTCATATCAACTAATAGTCGATACCAAAGTCCCTGCATAAAATGAAATACCCAAATCTTCGGGTGGTCCAAAAATCCTAATTGGAATATAAATCGAAAGACAAAATAGGCCACTGCGCGAATTCCGAGCGGCATTCGATTGTATAAACTGTTTTTAGCTGTTCTTTTCGTATGTGCTTGACTGTTTCCAGCCGCCGACAAGTCGGTCGTAAAAGTGAATTGATATTTTTGATTCAACACATCTGCGGCTTCGCGGCGTGCATAATTATTGTGTTTGGTCACCCACCAGTGCATGGAATTTAGATTTTCATCCACCACGTGTTCCGCAAAACGGATTGTTTCCCCTTCAGAAAGGACGATATGCTCATCCATCAGACGTTGTTCACAGGCACCTAAACCTGTGCGCCATAGTCGTAATAAATGAATGGGATAAAAGCCGCCAAATCGGATCCATTTTTCTTTAAAAAACACTTTTCGCGTAAATTCAATCCCGGAAATACGAGATGAAATGGCTGCTAACTTTAGGTTAATTTCTTGTTGAAGCTCCTCGGTCAAATATTCATCCGCATCAATTCGCATGGTCCATGCCGTTTGAATTTGAGCTTCTTGAATTCCCCAATTCAACTGTTTGGCATAATTATTTTCCCAGGCATGGGAATAAACTTCAGCACCTAAATTATTGGCAATTTCGATGGTACGATCCGTGGAAAACGAATCGATGATGCAGATACGTGCGCAAACAGCTTGCAGGCTTTTGATACAGCGAGCAATGTGTTTCTCTTCATTAAACGTCAAAATGATTGCCGTAATTTGGGTCATGCACCTAGAATTTCAACAAATTTACCATTAGCCCGTGGATTCACAAGGCATTTATATTTATTCTATCCGATAGTAACGATGCGTCGCAAGAATTACCGGTTTGAATCCTCCTTGGAAAAATTGTCCCTCGCTGAATTTAATGGATTCCAATGTATTCGAAGAATCCAATGTTGCCATGTAAAATTGTTTGGCTTGTGCTAAATTCAGGATTAAGTTATTTGACCAAAAGCCTTTTTTCAACAAATTAGGTGCGACGCGAATACGTTCACGAACATTTCCCGACTTAAGCTCTGCCATTAATTGGGGTGGCTGAAACAATAAATTAACAAGATTACCTGTTGAACTATAGGCCGTCTCAAAGATACTTTCACGAAGATATCCTGTTTGCAATACGCCCAAATAAATCTCCTTCCCTAGTGGATGACGTGCATGCCGCGTAAATACCAATCGGAGCTTTCGATGATTGGGTTTACGAGCAAAGAGCAATAAAGAATCGTTGGAATCGACGATTTCATAATGCATCAACAAGGCTTTTTGGGTGAAGGATTCCTCTGCCCACGGGTACTTTAACGTCGATTTTTCCAAGCCATAGATAACAAAGTCCGGAGCTTTATTAGACGCAAAATGAACTTCATTTAAACTATCTAAATAGCGATCTCCTGCTAAATAACTCTGCAGCGTTGGTCGGGGTGCATAATTCAATCCATGGGTATTTACCCAAGAAAGCTCGAATGGGATGACATCCACGGAATGCTTTCCTATACGCTGTAGAAATGTTGCTGGCAAGCGCTGACCCGTCGAAGCTAGCTCCCGAGTTCCTTGGAAATAATTCGCCAAAATATAGGGGCGGTATTTGATTCCATGCCAAATTCCAAGTGCCGTAAATCCCACGAGCGGCACGTATAAATACACATAGAGCGCAAAAAGTACAGGCATGAAAAGCAAGTAGATACGTCTTATAGACAGAAGCGTTGAATTTGCCACAATCAACAATCCCACATAGCTCATCAACTTAACGTAAGCTGTAAAATGACCCGAGTCCGCACGAACAAAGCTGTATTTTAATAAAACGAAAGATATGCCAAGTGCTGTGGCAACTAAAAAATACTCTGACCATGCTTGCAAAGGCGCTTTCATGACAAGGTAAAGACTTAAAAAAACCTGAAACAAGAATACAACATAGGTCAAGGCAGTCATCTTTTCGAACGCCTCCGGGAAAACCGACATCCCAGCGTTATAATTCGCGATGATGTGTAAACTCGTTTTAAAATATAGCAACAAGTTGGTATCTAGTCCTTGCGCCCAAGCCATGAGCGCAACGATAAATAATCCGGCCCACAATATACCCAAGTACCACACAAGTCGTTTTTGAATCACCATAACGACAATTAATCCAATTAAAAATGCCCAAACGATAATCCCATAATTAGCCTTACTGAAAAATATAATGCCCAGTAACAAAAAGGACATCGTGAGCGAAATTGTTCGTTTCCATGTTGAAGTTGCATGAAGGGCAACAAATCCATGGTACATGCCTAAAAACATCCACAGAAAAGCTGTGGTTTCCCCAATCATTTCGAAGGAAAAGAGGTTAAAGCATAAAAATAAAAGGAGGTGATAGTATTTGGCTTGTTTGGGAAAACAGGTCGCATGAAAATAGATGAGATTCAAAAAGAAAAAACCATCATAAAGAAACTGTTTCCAAGCTGGCACCAAGATAGGCAGTCGGTAAATATAAGACCCCAATGGCCCATAGGTAAATACGAAGTCTCGCCCCCAGATCCCGGGTTTTTCTCGCAGTAAATTCAAGGCAATCTGCCAAGAGGGATCTAAGCCAGCTCCCGGCTCTTCAAATAATCGTAGATAGGGAAATGTCAGGTAAACAATGCCAAATGCATATAGCCAATAATGCCATGATTTTTGAATGGGTGCACGTAAATAGCTAAGGATTGAATTCAATTGAAATAAGTATAGAAAACAAAGCTAAGGATAAATACAAAAAAGACCCACACGTTCGTGCAGGTCTTTCATTATTGGTCGCGCAGGGATTCAATTTTTCAACCTCGCAAACTTGGAGTTTTGAAAAAATCTAAGTGCCCCGGAGTCTCAAGTATCAAGTCGTACCCAACTGGACTAATCTTCATTGAATATTATGTTCTTCCAAAATGGGCATAATTTTGGTTTTAAATCAAGATTGAACGCATGATTTAGCCAATCCTCTAATTCCCTGCTATTAACCTCATCATAGGTCCAATCTTACCCTCATGAAATGAACTAAATATGATCCATGCATTATGATTCGTCGGACGCACGAAAAACCGCTTTTTTGTAGAATATCTCCCCAATGCTATCCGATCAGTTTCTTCATTTATATCGTTCGATTTTGCAAAGAAATTAACAATCACAATAATACCATTTGGGGGAATTGTAAGGTAATCTAAGTTGAGCGGAAGCACGTTCCAACCTATTTTATTAGTTGAAAACGCAAGTTCTTGTTTATTTAACAATGCTGAAGGGAGTGAATCAATTCCCATTGAATAAACTAGAATTTGAAAAGTATAGTTATTGGGACTAAGTTTATCAAAATAAATCTTCAATTTTCTAGGTCTTTTACCAATTAGATTTTCATCATCAAACAGCATCCCGATTTGAGATGGAGCTTTGGTTATAAATGAATAATTCTTTTTTCTTTTAGGTTGCTCGGTCTCAACTATTTCTAATTTATCCGATAAAACTTTCACTTCTTCAAGCAAATATGATTTTGTTGAATCTGAATTCTTCCCTATTTCAATCGTCAATTCATTAGAGTACGCATTAAATTTAAATAAAAGCAGACCAATCAAAATAATCAAATTCAGATTTACTTTTCTTTCATTTTTCATATACCAATATACTTTTATTAAAATTAAATACATATTTTGAATAATAGTATTTATTCGTTTTCAGGGCAAGGTTGTGTTACTTGTGCTATTCGATGCTCAACTTGAAAGCCAAAAAAATATTTATATTCATCATAATAATAAACACACTTTGAATTGTCTGGTAGATGAGAATGACTAACACCTTGCGATCCCCCATCTAAGCCACAAATAGAACGACTCCAACCGAAAAATCTCCATTCGGGCTCACAACCTACCGTTGGGTCATATGCATAAATAAAAAATGGCAAAATTATCGCCATGGCAACAAAATAGTAATTTTTCTGGGCATAAAATGTAGTTATTCTCATCATTTTCTGAACATTAGCCCCTCCCTACACGAGTGGTTTTTCGGTCTTCCACATTGCCGTGAAGCATGCTTCAAATCTAATGTATAGAAATGCCCATATCAATACCACCTAAGTAGTATTTTAGTGGTATTATGGTAGTATAAATGGATTTCAAAGTAGGCAAAACATAAATTCCCAAAATATAATGCCACAAAACACGTATGTCGTAAATACAAAAAAGACCCACACGTTCGTGCGGGTCTTTAATCAGTGGTCGCGTAGGGATTCGAACCCCAAACCTTCTCATCCGTAGTGAGATGCTCTATCCAGTTGAGCTACGCAACCATTGCCCTTTCGGGACTGCAAAGGTAAAAATAGTTTTTAAAAATCGAAACATTCATTCGAAAAAAATATTGCGCAATGGAGATTCAACAAGCTAAACCTATCGCTTACAAGCACTTGCTCGTTATTTTTTAAATTGAATCCGGAAAATACTTCCTCCCAAATCATCGCTCACATACAGGGAACCATCCGGTCCTTCCGCCAATCCACAAGGGCGATGCTGAATAGGTCCTGTGGGTTTTGCCAAATCCGTCCCCGCAAAATTATCCGCAAATATCTCCCACTTTCCAGACGGCTTTCCGTTTTTAAAGGGCACAAAAGCAACTAAATACCCTTTCTTTAATTCCGAAGATTGCCCATGAAACGCAATAAATGCTCCATGTTTATAACGCGCAGGGAATTGAGTCCCTTGGTAAAACAAGATATCATTGGGTCCCATGTGTGCTGGAAAAGCAACAATGGGATTCAAGGCATTTTCACCACCGGTTTTCTTGCCATCGCCTCCATATTCTGGGGCAACTATTTTCTTATTTTGCTTTTGGTCGTAGTAAATGTAAGGCCAACCGGCATCATCACCCGCTTTTTTGAATTCATACATCGCCTCAGCGGGTAATTCCTGCGATTGTTGGGGCGTGTAATATTGAGGATAAAAATCATGGAATTGTCCCCGACCATGCGCCATGGCAAACAAGGACTGCGTTTGTGGATTCCAAGTAATTCCCACCGCATTTTTCAATCCTGTGGCATATCGCACACCGTCCTTAAATCCTTGATTTAATTTATTCGCATCAAATTGCCATACTCCACCGGCTGAGTCTAATATCGCACATGGATTCATTCCTTGGCCCGTACCAGGGACCCGACAAGGATCATTCCAAGACCCAATCGTCACATAAATATGCTTTTTGCCTTGATCGAAAACGAAGGGTTTGGCATTGTCGCGACCATGATCCGGCAAGCCGTCAACAATTGTTTCAAATTTATTCCAATCGGCAATTTCACCTGTTGCATTTAAGGCATAGCGAAAAACACCCTTGTTGGATGACGCATAAAAATAAGACCCATCAATCATGATGCCCGTCCCGGGATAATTTCCAAAAAGGGTTTCTTCCTCAAAAACCCCGTCTTGATTCGTGTCTTTGAGTTGAACAATCCCATTCCCATCCTTTAATTTGGATAATTTGGCATACACATGGCCTTGTTTGGAAACCGCAATGTGACGCACAGAGCCTTGATTTTTGGCTATTTCCGTAACAGAAAAACCCGTAGGAACTTTAATTTCTTGAGCAAAAAGCATGGAGGGAACCAACATGCCCAATAGCAACATTTTTTTCATCGATTGATAGGTTTAGAAACCACAAGGTAATAGAAAATCACCTAATTGCTACACGGATTTATTCCATTTTTCTACGCAAACGAGCAACAGGAATTCCTAACTGTTCCCGGTATTTGGCAACAGTTCTTCGCTTGACAACGAAACCTTTTTCGGCCAACAAACCTTCTAACTCTTCATCCGAATAAGCGTGTCCGGCAGATTCACCCGCAATTAATTCACGTAAAATATTCTTCACTTCTCGGGTCGAAAAATCTTCCCCCGACTCATGGGTAATTCCCTCCGAAAAGAAATATTTCAAAGGATACATCCCAAAATCCGTTTGAACTGATTTAGCCGAAACCACCCGAGAAACCGTCGAAATATCCATTTCGATAACTTCCGCAATCTCCTTCATGCGCATGGGCTTCAACTTGGATTCGTCACCCGACAAGAAAAATTCGTACTGCTGGCCTACAATACTTTCCATCGTCTTCAATAAGGTTCCTTGACGCTGTTGGATCGCTTGTATAAACCACGAGGCGGAATCTAATTTATGTTTAATGAAAGTAACCGCTTCTTTCACATCCTTTTGCTGCTTATCTCCTTTGGAATACGTTTGTAACATGTCCTGAAAAGACTTACTGACACGCAATTCAGGAGCGTTCTTGCCATTTAATTTGATTTCTAATTTTCCATCCGACTGCGTTACAATAAAATCAGGTTGTAAAAATGGCGCCACCTCCCCTGCTTCGCTTCCCCCGGGTTTAGGATTCAAATGGGTAATGATGTTAATGGCTTGCTTGAGTAAAGCTTCGTCAACCCCCAATTTCTGTTGCAATTGACTGTAATGTTTTTTCGAAAACTCATCAAAATATTGATCAATCAGTCGAATGGAGACTTGCAGTGCTTGCTCGTCGGCAAAATGCTTCCGGTGTAATTGGATCGACAAACATTCTTGCAAATCTCGTGCACCGATTCCCGCGGGGTCCAACTGCTGTACCTGGAAAAGTACGCGTTCCACCTCTTGATAGTCAGTCTCAAATCCAACCGTAAACGCCAAATCATTGACGATACTCTCAATATTCCGACGCAAATATCCATCATCTTCCAAGGAGCCAATTAATTGTTCGGCAATGATGCGTTCGCGATCGTTTGTGATCACAAAACCAATTTGCATCAATAAGAACTCCTCAGCGCTGGGAACCGTGGGCATGGGACGCTCCCGCATCTCTTCATTGGGATCATAGGAATCACCCGCCATTTTATAGCCCGCATAATCATCTTGCAGATAATCATCGATGGCCAACTCTTCATTCGCTAAATCATCGACCGTTTCTCGGTCCCCCATTTCCTCCAATCGCTCCTCCGAAATACCTTCTTCCAAAGCTGGATTCTCCTCCAATTCCGCCTCAATCCGCGCAGCCAGTTCGGCCGTGGGAATTTGCAACAACTTAATCAGCTGAATTTGCTGCGGCGAAAGTCGTTGCTGTTGCGACAAATTAATGGATAAACCTTGCATAAGGACGTAAATTTAAATACAAAAATAATTGAAAAAAATCGATTTTTTTGTGGTATTTTTGAGGCTTATTGCGCCCATTACAGGGCTACTGAGAATCATTTATGCAAATTAAAGAAATCCTTTCCTTATCCCCATCTAACCAAAACCTTGTCATCAAAGGTTGGGTTCGTACCAAACGCGTTTCAGCCAATGTAGCTTTCATTGCCTTGAACGATGGATCAACGATTCACAACATTCAAGGTGTCGTTTCCGATGGAGCCGTTTCAGAAGAAACATTGAAATTAGTAACGACTGGGGCATGTATTGCCATGACAGGTACCTTGATTCCTTCACAGGGCCAAGGACAATCGGTCGAGTTACAAGTAAATTCCATTGAAGTTTACGGGATTGCAGATCCTGAAAAATACCCTTTACAACCGAAGAAACACTCCTTGGAGTTCTTACGCGAAATTGCGCATTTACGCCCGCGGACAAATACATTTTCAGCGATTTTACGTGTACGCCACGCATTAGCGTATGCGGTTCACACGTATTTCAACCAAAACCAATTCTTCTATTTGCATACACCTATTATTACAGGTTCGGATGCGGAAGGTGCCGGTGAAATGTTTCGTGTAACAACTTTACCAGCAACGAATCCTCCACTGACAGAAGATGGGAAGGTGGATTTCAAAGAAGACTTCTTTGGTAAAGAGACGAATTTGACGGTTTCTGGCCAACTGGAAGGTGAATTAGGCGCGATGGCCTTATCAAAGGTTTATACCTTTGGACCTACGTTCCGTGCGGAGAATTCAAATACGACGCGTCACTTGGCCGAGTTCTGGATGATCGAACCTGAGGTTGCGTTTAATGAACTAGAAGACAACATGAATTTGGCAGAAGATTTTACCAAATTCTGTATCAAATACGCCTTAGAACATTGTGCAGACGATATCGCGTTCTTAGAGAAACGATTATTGGACGAAGAAAAAACAAAGAAAAAAGAAGAGCAATCGGAATTAAGCTTGACTGAAAAGTTGCGTTTTGTGACGGAGAATGATTTTGAACGGATTACTTATACGGAAGCCATCAACATCTTATTGCAGTCGAAAACACACAAGCAAGGTAAATTCCAATATCCCGTGGAATGGGGCATCGACTTACAATCGGAACACGAGCGCTGGTTGGTGGAAAAACACTTCAAAAAACCCGTAATCCTAACCAATTACCCGAAAGACATCAAAGCCTTTTACATGAAGTTGGACGAAGACGGCAAAACCGTTCGTGCGATGGACGTATTATTTCCGGGCATTGGTGAAATCATTGGAGGTTCACAGCGGGAAGATGATTATGAAAAATTATTGCAACGCACGAAGGAAGTAGGTATCGAGGAAGAATCGATCTGGTGGTACTTAGAGACGCGTAAATTCGGATCAGCACCCCATGCGGGATTTGGATTGGGCTTTGAGCGATTGGTATTATTCGTTACCGGAATGAGCAACATCCGTGATGTGATTCCTTTCCCGAGAACACCTAAAACAGCTGAATTTTAATGTTTTTCAAAAACCTAAATCAAAGTATTGGGCATGCGCTTGATGGGATTGTCAATCTGATCAAAGAAGAAAGAAATGCCAAAATACACTTGGCCGCAACCGCCTTGGTGATTTACGTAGGTTTTAAATTGGACTTTTCAGCGCAAGAATGGATTTGGATAAGTTTAGCTGTCTCCTGTGTATGGGTCGCTGAATTATTCAATACAGCCATGGAGCGCTTAACAAATTTAGTTTCGCCGGAGAAACATCCTTTGGCCAAACAAGTAAAGGATTATGCAGCAGGAGCTGTTTTAGTCATGTCTTTATGGGCAATCGTGGTATTTAGCCTGATTGCATTTCCACATCTAGTTATGTGGTTAACATTTTCGAATTAATATGAAAGAATACGGATCGAGTGTACAAAAATTGGTCAATTACATCATGACCATCGCCGACCGCGAACAACGTACTAAATATGCCTTTATCATGGTGGATTTGATGAAACAAATTCATCCGAACATGAAGGACAACAGCCAAGATTATTCCAAAAAACTTTGGGATGACTTGTTTATTATGTCCAATTTTGAATTGGATGTGCAAGGGCCTTTTCCTCCCCCATCACCGGAGTCGGTCGGGAAAGCACCCCGCAAAGTGGCGTATAACCAACACCATTTGAAATTCAAACACTATGGCCGGAATGTGGAATTGTTAATTCTACGTGCCATTGCCGAAGAAAAACTGGAAGACAAAAAGATTTTAGTGGCCTACATCGCGCGCTTGATGAAAGGATTCTATGTGACTTGGAATAAAGACACCGTGGATGATTCGGTCATTTGGCAGAACATTAAAGATATGTCGGAGAACCTTTTAGGCAGTATCGTCGACGAGTTATCGCAAGAAACGTTAGGACATGCGAAGGTGGCAAACAATGCGCGTAACGCATACAATGCCCCGGAATATCCGAACAACAACAATAACAACCGGAACAATTTCCGGAAGAATAACAACTTCAGAAATAACAACAACAATCGTAATAACAATTACCGTAAAAATAAGTAAGATTTATGGCATCATTTAAGGTTACCGGTGGCCTCCGGATGAAAGGTGAAATCACTCCTCAAGGAGCAAAAAACGAAGCATTGCAAATTTTGTGTGCGGTGGTATTAACAGCTGAGCCTGTTACCATTCACAACATACCAAACATCCGCGATGTCAACCAATTAATCGATTTATTGGGCGACATGGGTGTTAGCATGCGCCGTTTGTCGGAAACCAGCATTGAATTTGATGCCTCTCAAGTGAACATCGATTACTTGGAGTCTGAGACTTACAAGAAAAAAGCCGCGGCATTACGTGGTTCTGTGATGTTATTGGGGCCTACGTTGGCTCGTTTCAAAAAAGGACGTATTCCATCACCCGGGGGAGACAAAATCGGTCGTCGTCGTTTAGATACGCACTTTTTCGGATTCATGAAACTAGGTGCTAAGTTCAATTACAGCCCGGAAGATGGTGGAATCTACGAAGTAGATGCCTCACAGTTACAGGGTGCTTATATGTTATTGGACGAAGCATCGGTAACAGGAACGGCAAACATCTTGATGGCAGCCGTACTTGCGAAAGGCACGACAACCATTTACAATGCTGCTTGTGAGCCGTATTTACAGCAATTATCGAAGATGTTGAACCGCATGGGAGCTAAAATTTCCGGCATTGGTTCTAATTTATTAGTCATTGAAGGAGTTGATGTATTGCATGGAACGGAGCACACGATGCTTCCCGACATGATTGAGATCGGTTCATTCATCGGCATGGCGGTAATGACGCAATCGGAAATCACGATTAAAAACTGCCAAATTCCAGAATTGGGAATCATTCCGGAGGTATTCAAGAAATTAGGTATCAAAATGGAATTCCGCGGCGATGATATTTTCATCCCTTCGCAAGAGCATTATGAATTGGAAAACTTCATCGATGGATCGATGTTGACCATTTCGGATCACCCATGGCCAGGATTTACGCCCGACTTGTTGTCAATCATTTTGGTAACAGCGATTCAAGCGAAAGGAACGGTATTGATTCACCAAAAAATGTTTGAATCCCGTTTATTCTTCGTGGATCGTTTGATCGAAATGGGTGCACAAATCATTTTATGCGATCCACACCGCGCGACGGTTGTTGGTTTCGACCGCAAGCAAACCTTGAAAGGCATTCGGATGTCGTCTCCAGATATTCGTGCGGGGGTTTCCTTGTTGATCGCGGCGATGTCGGCAAATGGCACATCCATCATCGACAACATTGAGCAAATTGACCGAGGATACCAAAACATCGATACCCGCTTAAATGCGATCGGTGCTGAAATCGTACGTATTTAATATGTCTTTCATTTCTAAGATTAAACAGACCGTCCAATTGGCCTTACCTATCGTGGTGGGCGAATTGGGCGTTATGTTGATGGGCCTGGCCGATACGATTCAGGTAGGTCAAATGTCGACTGGTGCCGCGGAAAGTTTAGGCGCTTCAGGCATGGCACACTCGATATTTTTCACCATTGCAATCGTGGGCATTATTTGCATACAAATCGTTTCTCCGATGATTTCCAAAGCCGTTGCGGAAGGTGATCAAACGGAATGCGGAAATTTATTGCGGGCCAATTTACGCGTAGCCACTTTACTGGGCATTGTGACGATTCTGATTACAGGACTTGTTGGCCTGAATTACGATTTATTCGGGCAGACGGCGGCCAATAAAGCCTTAACCCTACCCTTTTTGACTTTAATCTCCGTTTCGGTATTGCCCATATTCTGGTTTATCGCCTTGAAAAGTTTCATGGATGGACTCCAGCGGACCACAGTGGGGATGACCATTACGATCATTGCCTTGGTGATGAATGTATGTGGCAATCATTTATTAATCAATGGATTGTGGGGACTCCCCGCTTTAGGCTTATTGGGTTCGGGCATTTCAACTTTGGTCTCCCGACTATTTATGGCTGCGAGTTTAGCTATTTACGTATTTACCCGAGATGAGTTCAAGCCGTATTTACGCAAGGGGCATGTGCATGTGGTAAAAAATGTGATCGAAAAAAATATTTTGCGTATTGGTATTCCATCGGGCATGCAGGGATTTTTTGAGATTGCGACCTTTGGGATGGCCGTTGTCATGATGGGCTGGATTTCCGTCACGGCACAGGCAGCACACATTGTAGCGATCAACATGGCTTCCATCACCTACATGATGGCGACGGGCATTGCGGTAGCCGGAGGTATCAATGTGGGAACGGCGATCGGGGAACGAAATCGTTCCGATATCAAACGCTCGGGGCATGCGGCATTAATCTTGTCCATTATGTTTATGGGCATATGCGCCTTGGTGTTTTTCTTTGGTCGGGAATATTTAGTGCGTGGTTACACGCAAGAAATCCCGGTCATCGCCATCGCGGTAACCTTAGTCGTTTGGGGAGCGATATTCCAGCTGTTTGATGGCATTCAGGCGGTTTCTTTGGGCTTATTGCGCGGATTACAAGATTATAAAATCCCAACGGCCATAACAGTTATTTCTTATTGGGGCGTAGGCATTCCGATGTCTTATTACGTCGGCATTTACTTAGGCATAGGAGCCGTAGGGATTTGGATGGGCTTAACGGCTAGTTTGGTTTGTTCGTCTATTTTGCTTTCCTGGCGATTCTATGCACGGGCGAAGACGATTGATTTTGAGGCGTTGACGGTGGAATAAAATTAGACGTTAGTCATATATTCGATACTATTTTCTCGTGTTGTCAAAAGTAAAATAAATCCAATTTGACTATTGACGGGAATTTATGAAAGCAATTTTCTCATTAATATTTCTGTAGTATTCAGGATAATATTCTTTAAGCCATTTCCCGGAAAGCTCTGGGTATAATCGTTTATACCCACCGTGAAAATGAACAAAATCAAAGTTCCTAAAACCTGAATCAATTTTGTGTTTTTGATAATCAAAATCTAAATTTAGCGTAGTTTCGACTAATTTATTGACACATTTTGATTCAATTCTTGAAGTTTCATAGAAACAATACTGTTCAAAAAAACAATTTAAAAATGACTGAGTAGTTCTGTCTACATTTTGAAGAAACGGTAAATTTGACTTTAGATTGTTTAAGGCATTTTGAGCATATCGATTGAAAAAATCATAATCAAAGCCACCGGTAATTCCCAAATTATAATCGTTGTACACAAAGTCACTTTGTGCTATAATTCCTTTGAATTCTCGAGACATTATTATCTCATAATTTAATAGTTCATGTATGATCGTACCGTAACGCTTGAGAATACAATCATCGTAATGAAATTCAACAAACAAATCATGTTCTAATTTATGAATATCAAAATTCCTACCTAAAACTACATCAACATCGAAATGAACAAATGGTTCTTTTATCCCAGCATAAGTAAGTAATTTTCCCGTTGACCATAGATCAGAAGGAAAGTCTTCAATCGCACCCATATCTGTAGAATAGGAATCATAAGGAAATTCAAAAAAGTCTATCCAAGCTTTTTTGCCTTTTTCATCAGTATTTAAATGAACATGAGAAAAAACCTCCTTGAGGCTCAGCAATGAAAGCGCCCATGTATATATAAATTGGCTCTCATTGAGAAAACCTCCTTGAGATCTAGCCTCTAAAGAATTTGCAGCAGGAAAGGCAAATGGTTTAGACCAAAATGATTGAATGATCCTCATAAAAGACTTGCCATAAAAAATAGGATAAAGAAAAAAAAGCTAATAATTAGTTTTGGCAACAATTTCTGCTTCAACTTAACCCCAAATAAAAAAACAGAAAAACCAATCGAAAAAATATCTACTACACGACTATATCTATGAAAATTTGTAAGCTCTATTTCGTGTGAAAATTCTAAAGAGGTTGCATCTATATTCGTTATTTCATCAATCAAAAAGATCCAAATGAAACCGAATTTAAGTATTTCAGAAGTGATCAGGATAATAAAAAAAATATGAAATGCAGGCATAAACATGTCCAATTTCAAATCATGTATAAATAAGTTTGAACCATACCAAATCACTAATAATATACAATTGATAAACAAGCAATTAAAAGTTGTTGAAAAAATAATTGAAAAAATAGCAGTTATGCGAGCAACCATTAAGCCTTCATTTGACATGCCCTGGAGTAAAACTTCAGTTGCAATAATTGAAAAGATTATTTTCAGAATTAAAAACAGAAAAGCACTAAATATTAAAGATTTCATAGCGAATGATAATTATAAACTCTTGATAGAATAAGTCTCAATAATGGCCGCAAATATCAATAACACAAAAGGGAAAAGAATAGATTTTAGTGAAGGCACATCTGATACGATTTCTTTGTTTGAATTTAAATTTAGGACAAAATTAAATCCAGATAATCCATACATTCCAAACAAACAAAATGATATTATTTCAAAGGGAACGTGTCCAAATAGCTTAATCAGAAGATCAAACTCCAAAACTTCCTGAAGCTGTAATTTTGTAATTACAAATAAGGCCATACCAAATAAGTAACCATTAAAAATCAAAATAAAAACTGTCATTAAACCCGCGGTCGCATAGCCCATGTAACAACAGAGCAAACCAACAGCAATATTCGTTTTGAATAGAAAAGAAAACACTTCCCAAAACGACATGGATTTATATACTGAATTAAAGGCTTGATCAGCAATCGGGACAATATATGTTAAATTGCTAGCTAGAAATACACCTGAAATCCAAAAAAACAAACACGTGTAAAACCGAAATGTATTACTCATTTGAAAATGATTCCTCAATAAAAAGTAATCTTTGTTCGAGTGTAGGATGTGAAATTGACTTGACTTGAAGCTTTCCGCCCGTTATTTCATTTAACTTTTCAAGGGCTTTCTTAATACTATTTTTTCCAACAATTTTCGCAGCAAATTTATCAGCGTCATGCTCCATTTTTCTCTGAAAGAAACCTAATATTTCATTAGACAAAACTAAAAGGAGACCGAATGTGATTCCTTTAAAAACCCATCCAAGCTTATGTAGAAGAAAAAATGGCAAAATCATATGATTATAAATAATCATTATAATTATCTGAATTACGATCATAATGAGCATCAAATAAAATAGGTGATGCTTTTTTGTATGTCCTAATTCATGTGCTATTACAGCTTTTAATTCGTCATTAGTTAAATCCGTTAGTAAAGGCATACCAATTAAAATAATTTTTGAAAAAGGAAGTATTCCAGTTGCAAATGCGTTGATTAACTCACGATTCACAATTCGAACCTTAACGGCATAATTCATTTCAACTTGAATAATTTTTTCCATATCCTTATTTTCTTCATATCTACTCGATCGAAATAGAATTACAATTGGATATAAAAGGGGGCCGAGTCCATAGAAAAAAACGATGAAAAAAATTAAAATTAAAATGCTGTCGGTTTGATTCTTATCCTGATTTTCTAATAATGGATAGAAAGTATAACTTAAAACAAAAACTATGATACTGAACAAAATAAAATACACGAAGTCAAAGCCACTTTTAAACTGTTTAATTGACTCAATAAATTTCTGATTTTTGCTAAAAAGTAACTCAGCTGCCAAACTAGCTAATAAGGTAATGATAGGAATTACAGTCGTTACTAATGCGAAAGTCAATCTTTTATCTATCATAATGATGTTTTAAATGCTAGAAGATTTGATGAATGATTAAATCTTCTAGCATAATATTAGGTTAGAGACCACCAACAAACAATCCAATCCTACCTCCAATAGGACCACCGAAATAGGTACCAATTGCTAATCCTGCATATGCTCCCACGGCACCGACAATATAACCTTGTGTGTTATTCAAATGATAACGATCCGCGATCACAGCTGCAGCTTTTGCACTTACTAACGTAACATTATTTTGCTTAACAAGACCCATTATTGAGATTGAAAAGAAAAGTCCAGCAAAAAGATTCCATTTTTTCATCTTGAATATATTTACATTTCATCCCCTACTCTTCATTGGTTTTTCGGGATTCACCAGCACTACAATGTGCGATGTAAACCTAGAAATCTCAACGAGGCAAATCAATACCACCTAGGTAGTATTTTGGTGGTAATTTAGTGGTACATACCCCAGCAAATAACAAACAAAATAATATTACTGAGGGGCATTTAGTAAAAATCTCAAAAAAGCAACCTTGCCTTTGATACCTAATTTACGCATCACATTTCGGCGGTGGCACTTAACTGTAGACTCTTCAATATTCAATTGCAAGGCGATCTCTTTATTCGTCAAGCCCTCTTTGGCTAGATTAATAATTCGATTTTCGCGCATAGAAAATGGCATGAAATTATAGTTTATCGAATTCATATGATTAGTGGTTATAGGTTACAAATTATAAAATAAGGCTCCTTTGGTATTTCAATGCGGCATTACCTGCACCAAGTAGATTCCTTTTGGTAATTGTAAATACTATTTATTATTTCAATGATACGAAGAAAGTCATTAATATTTACTCATTTGAAAAGAATTAATAAATCCCTAACGTTCAATGCCTCTGATTCGGATAATATAAGACTCAAATCATTGTAGGTGGAAATAAAAAAAGACCCGAAGTATCGCGTCTCTACAAATACAAAAAAAATAGTGCCAGCATCAGCCAGCACTATCTATATTCAAAATACTTCTTAACTCTTCATTCTTAACTCTTAACTCTCTTTACGAATGAATCGATCTTTTCGCCGTCGCAGCTAAACAAGCTTCCTTCAGCGCTTCCGTGTACGTCGGGTGCGCATGGGACATACGCGCCACATCTTCCGCAGATGCACGGTATTCCATCGCAACAACCGCTTCCGCAATAATATCTGCTGCACGGGCACCTATGATGTGAACACCTAAGATTTCATCCGTCGTCGCATCGGCTAAGACTTTCGCCAAACCATCCACATCGCCCGATGCAATCGCACGACCCAAGGCCTTGAATGGGAATGAACCTTCTTTGTAGGCAATACCTGCCGCCTTCAATTCTTGCTCTGTCTTCCCTACCGAAGCCACTTCTGGCCACGTATAAACAACACCTGGAATTAAATTATAATTGATATGTGGTTTTTGGCCAGCAATTACTTCCGCTACTAATGTTCCTTCTTCCTCTGCTTTATGTGCCAACATCGCTCCGCGAACAACATCGCCGATTGCATAAATGCCCGGAACCGATGTTTGAAGTGTATGTTCATCGACCGCGATCCGACCACGCTCATCGGCTGTTAAACCCGCCGCAGCTAAGTTCAAGCCATCTGTATACGGTCTACGACCAATACACACCAAGCAATAATCACCTTTAATTTCCACATCCTTACCTGAAGCATCTTGTGCCTTTACCGTCACTTCTTTCCCCTTCACAGATGCACCCGTTACTTTATGTGACAAGTAAAAATCAGCGCCTAATTTGGCAATCGATTTTTGCAATTCCTTGCCCATCGTCTT
This sequence comes from Bacteroidota bacterium, assembly GCA_041191865.1. Lineage (GTDB taxonomy): Bacteria > Bacteroidota > Bacteroidia > Cytophagales > Spirosomataceae > Aquirufa. Next base: position 2,237 of record JBEEOB010000108.1, on the reverse strand, counting down.
ATCCATCGTCGCGATCATGCTATCCGCAAATTCCACAAAGGAAACTTTCGACCCCAAGCGAGCATAAACAGACCCTAATTCCGCTCCGATAACCCCAGCACCAATTACGATCAAATGCTTCGGAATTTCCTTCATTTTCAAGGCTTCCGTTGACGTAATGATACGATCTTTATCCACCGGAATGAAAGGCAGGATTGTTGGCTTAGAACCCGTTGCAATGATGATATTCTTACCTGAAATTACCTCCGAAGAACCATCTTCTTTGGTCACCTTAACCGTTTTTGCTGAATCAAATGATCCCAAACCATGGAAGGTTGTGATCTTGTTTTTCTTCATCAAATACGCAATACCTGCATTCAAATTCGAAACCACACCCGCTTTACGCTTGATCATTTGGTCCAAATTTACTTTCGGTTTTGCAATCTCAATTCCGTGATCTTGGAAGGTATGCACCGCATTGTGGTAATGCTCCGAAGAGTCCAACAAAGCTTTGGAAGGAATACATCCCACATTTAAACAGGTTCCACCCATCACAGCATATTTCTCTACGATGGCAACTTTGAAACCCAATTGGGCCGAACGGATAGCCGAAACATATCCTCCAGGACCCGAACCAATTACGACAACATCAAATTCTTGCATAAGGCGATTGAAAGCGAATAGGCCCCGCAAGGCCTATTCTAGTCATTAAATATCTAACAATAAACGAGCTGGATCTTCCAATAGTTGCTTCAAGCGAACTAAGAAACTTACCGACTCACGGCCATCGATGATGCGGTGATCATACGATAAAGCCAAATACATGATTGGACGAATAACGATTTGACCGTCAACGACCACCGCGCGCTCTACGATATTGTGCATACCTAGGATGGCTACTTGCGGTGCATTGATAATCGGCGTAGAAAGCATCGAACCAAATACCCCACCATTCGTGATCGTAAAGGTACCTCCGCTCATTTCATCCAATGTCAACTTATTCTCACGTGCTTTTCCTGCCAAACGAACCACTTCGGATTCAATGCCAGCCAAAGACAAGTTCTCTGCCGAACGAATCACCGGAACCACTAAACCTTTCGGTGCAGAAACCGCAATCGAAATATCACAGTAATCATGGAATACGATCTCGTCTCCATCGATCTTCGCGTTCACCGAAGGATATTCCTTCAAGGCCACGCAAACTGCTTTCGTAAAGAATGACATAAAGCCTAAGCCCACGCCATGTTTCTCCTTGAACTTATCTTTGTATTTACCACGTAAATCCATGACCGGTTTCATGTCTACCTCGTTGAAGGTTGTCAACATGGCCGTTTCATTTTTTACAGCGACTAAACGACGTGCCACTGTTTTACGCAATGAACTCATTTTCTCGCGACGTGTACCTCCTTGTGCTACTGCTGGTGCAGAAGTTGGAGCCGCTGCGGGTGCTGCTGCCGCTGGTTTCGATGCTGCTAATGCATCTTCTTTGGTAATACGTCCACCTACACCAGAACCCGCAACCGAAGCTGCTGCAATTCCTTTTTCATCCAATATCTTGGATGCTGCTGGAGATGGATGACCTGCCGCATAATTAGCATCAGAAGTAGCCGCTGCTGCTGGAGCTGGAGCCGCTGCGGGTGCTGCTGCAACCGAAGCACCTACGGTGATTTTGGCCAACAAACCTCCAATCGCTACCACAGATCCTGGCTGTGCAATCACTTCCAAAACACCCGCTGATTCAGCTGGCAATTCGAAAGTCGCTTTATCGGATTCTAATTCACAAAGTACTTCATCCAAAGCAACCACATCGCCTGTTTTCTTATTCCAAACCGAAACGGTTACTTCAGAGATTGACTCCCCTACGGCAGGAACCTTAATTTCGATGACAGATGTTGGGCCTGCTGCTGGAGCTGGAGCTGCTGCGGGTGCAGGAGCTGCCACAGCTGCTGGAGCGGCGTCTGCCACGGTAACCGATGCTGTTGCACCGCCCGCTTCAATCGTGCAAATCACTGCACCGATCGGCAAAACATCACCTTCTTTTGCCACAATGTGCAAAATACCTTCAGCCTCAGCGGGCAATTCGAATGTAGCTTTGTCCGACTCGAGTTCGCACAATACCTCATCTAATTTCACGTGATCGCCTTCTTTCTTGTTCCAAGTAGCAACCGTTACTTCCGTGATTGACTCGCCCACAGCGGGCACTTTCATTTCTATAGCCATAATATTCGATTATTCAAATGCTCTGTTTATCAATGCTG
>JBEEOB010000107.1:0-24316 GCA_041191865.1 Bacteroidota bacterium | reverse complement strand
TTAAGCAGTTAATTTACCTCTTAATGCTCTTGGGATATCAATTGTTGCAACTGGGTTAGAAGCTGGGTTCAAGATTTCGCAACCTTCAACTTTCAACTTGTTAACTTTTACAGTTTGACCTAAATCAAGGCCCGAGATATCAGCAGTAACAAAATCAGGAATGTTAGCTACTAAACCACGTAAGGATACTTTACGTAATTTTTGTACCATTTTACCCCCTTTGATAACGCCTGGAGAGTTACCAATGATTTTTACAGGAACGTCAATTTTGATAGGTTTTTCAGCAGTGATTTCTAAGAAATCCACGTGAAGAATCATTTCGTTTACTGGGTGGAATTGAGCGTCTTGCAAGATTGCACGGTGAATATCACCTTCAATGTTCAATTCTACTTCGTAAACATCTGCAGAATATAATAATTCGCGGAACAAGATCATTGGAACAGCGAAATGCAATTGCTCTTTACCACCATATAATACACATGGAGCTAGTGCTTCTGCACGTAAATCTTTTGAACCTTTTGTACCTAGTGTAGCGCGCTTATACCCTACGATTTCTAACTTTTTCATTTTGTGTTTGTTAGTGTTTCCAGTCTTTCGCTCGAGGGCTATCCCCTGAAAACGGTTGAAATTAATATTTAATAAATAATGAACTGATAGACTCGTGATCACGGATACGTCCGATTGCTTTTGCAAATAGCTCAGCTACGGAAAGTACCTTAATTTTGTCGCATGTATGTTTTTGTGGAATCGTGTCAGTTACCAATAATTCTGTTAAAACAGAATTAGAAATGTTTTCATACGCTTTTCCAGACAAAACAGGGTGAGTTACCACCGCGCGAACTGAATTTGCACCCTTGTCCATTAATAATTGAGCGGCTTTGCATAAAGTACCACCGGTATCAATTAAGTCATCGACTAAGACTACATCTGCCCCTTTCACATCACCAATTAATTGCATCGAAGCAATCTCATTAGCACGTTTCCGGTGCTTATCGCAAATAACCATCTCCGCATTGAAGAATTTGGCCATGTTACGTGTACGTACTACGCCTCCCACATCGGGTGAAGCGAAGACGATATTTTGTAAATTCAACGATTTCAAATAAGGAACAAAAATGGCATTTCCTTCCAAGTGATCTACTGGGAAATCCATAAACCCCTGAATCTGACCTGCATGTAGATCGATCGTCATTAAACGATCGGCACCTGCAGCTGTTAATAAATTGCCAATTAATTTTGCCCCAATTCCAACCCGCGGACGATCTTTACGATCTTGACGAGAATAACCGAAATATGGAATAACTGCAGTCACATAATGTGCTGAAGCTCTTCTTGCCGCATCAATCATCAATAACAATTCCATCAAGTTATCTGCTGTAGGAAAAGTAGATTGAATGATAAATACATCGCAGCCGCGTACTGACTCATCAAAACTAGGTGACATTTCACCATCTGAGAATCGTAATGTAGTAACAGCTCCTAAATCCTTGCCATAATACTTGGCAATTTCCTTTGCTAGGTAATTAGATGCTGAACCTGAGAAAATTTTAACTGCGTTAATCGCTGCCATGGTTAATTTTTAAAGGGCTTAATTATAAAAATTAAGGCGCAAAATTAGACATTTTACGCCTTAAATCAAATCTATTTTACAGATGCACGAATAATGTTCAACGCTCCACCGGCTTTGAACCATTCAATTTGTTGCGCATTGTAGGTATGATTCACAGCAAAACTGTCTTTTGAACCATCGGCATGTACCAATTCAATCGTTAATGATTTCTCCGGTGCAAATGAACCTAAGCCAACTATATTAATGCTGTCATTCTCTTGAATCTTGTCATAATCAGCTTCATTGGCAAATGTTAATGCCAACATACCTTGTTTCTTCAAGTTGGTTTCGTGAATACGAGCAAAAGATTTTACTAAAACGGCACGAACACCTAAGTGACGTGGTTCCATCGCTGCGTGCTCACGTGATGAGCCTTCACCGTAGTTTGTATCTCCTACGACGATTGTACCGATACCCGCCGCTTTGTAAGCACGTTGTGTTGCTGGTACAGCGCCATATTCGCCTGTCAATTGGTTCTTAACGTTGTCTGTTTTCTCGTTGAAGAAATTGACTGCGCCAATTAACATGTTGTTTGATATATTATCTAAGTGACCACGGTATTTCAACCAAGGACCAGCCATCGAGATATGATCCGTCGTACATTTTCCTTTTGCTTTGATCAATAATTTCAAGCCAGTTAAGTCGGTACCTTCCCAAGCAGCAAATGGATCTAATAATTGCAAACGATCCGAAGTTGCAGAAACCTTCACTTGAACACCCGAACCATCAGCTGCAGGAGCTTGATAGCCAGCATCTTCAGCAGCGAAGCCTAATTTTGGTAATTCATCTCCTGAAGGTGCATCTAATTTAACTTGCTCACCTTTTTCGTTTGTCAAGGTGTCAGTTAATGGATTAAATGTTAAATCACCCGCAATCGCTAAAGCAGTAACCATTTCTGGTGAAGCTACAAAGGCAAATGTGTTCGGATTTCCATCCGCACGTTTTGCGAAGTTTCTATTAAATGAATGTACGATTGTGTTTTTCTCTGCTTTTTCCGCTCCTGGGCGTGCCCATTGTCCGATACAAGGTCCACAAGCATTTGAGAATACGGTAGCGCCAATCGTATCAAAGGTATCAATGAATCCATCACGCTCAATTGTGTAACGAACTAACTCTGAGCCCGGAGTGATTGTGAATTGTGCTTTGGTTTTTAAACCTTTGGTCGCAACTTGTTTGGCTAAGGATGCCGCACGTGCGATATCTTCGTATGATGAGTTTGTACATGAACCAATTAAACCAACTTCAATTTTAGTAGGCCAGCCGTTCTTCTCAGCCATTTCTTTCATTTTAGAAATAGGCGTAGCTAAATCGGGTGTGAATGGACCATTCAAATAAGGTTCTAATGTATCTAAATCGATTTCAATTACTTGATCGAAATATTTCTCTGGATTTGCATACACTTCTGGGTCAGCTGTCAAGTGCTCACGAACTTGATCTGCCATCGCAGCAACGTCAGCACGGCCAGTCGATTTCAAATAACGAGCCATGGAGTCATCGTAACCGAATGTTGATGTCGTTGCACCAATTTCAGCACCCATGTTACAAATAGTTCCTTTACCTGTACAAGACATTGAAGTAGCTCCTTCACCAAAGTATTCTACCACGCAACCTGTACCCCCTTTAACGGTCAAAATTCCCGCTACTTTCAAGATTACATCCTTAGGTGCTGTCCAACCGTTTAGTTTACCTGTTAATTTAACACCGATCAATTTAGGGAATTTTAGTTCCCAAGCTAGTCCCGCCATAACGTCACATGCATCCGCACCACCAACGCCAATCGCGATCATACCTAAACCACCAGCATTAACCGTGTGAGAGTCAGTACCAATCATCATTCCGCCTGGGAAAGCATAATTTTCCAAAACTACTTGGTGAATAATACCCGCACCTGGTTTCCAGAATCCGATACCGTATTTATCTGAAACCGATGACAAGAAATCGTATACTTCTTTATTTTTATCTACAGCTACTGCTAAATCCGTTGTTGAAGCAACTTTTGCCTCAATCAAGTGATCACAATGAACAGTTGAAGGAACAGCTACCTGTGGACGACCTGCCTGCATAAATTGCAACAATGCCATTTGTGCCGTTGCATCTTGCATCGCTACACGGTCCGGTGCGAAATCTACATAAGAGTTTCCACGCGCATAAGCAGTAGAAGGAGTTCCTTCCCATAAATGGCTATAAAGGATTTTTTCAGTTAACGTAAGCGGCTTACCAGTTAATGCACGAGCTGCTGCGATGCGAGCCGGCATTCTTTCGTAAACTGCTTTAATCATTTCAATGTCAAAGGCCATGTTAATAATTTTTATATAAGAAATTGCTCGCAAAATTAATAGATTCGCTTGAAAATTGCCAATTTTGAAGGCTATGATTTCCAGGCAACAATAATTTATTGAAATTTGGCAATCCTTTCCCTGTTAAATAATGTTTTTGGCTACTTTGATGGCCGATTAAGTCTATTCAATTTGAAAGTTATTCATCAACTGTTTTTCATTACTCTCTTGTTTACGTCGCATTCTTTGTGGCCACAAATGAATGATTTTCAAGCGGTTGTTGATCTCGCCATATCAAAAGCTCCCAATCATGCGGCGCAAATAAGACACATGCAATTTGATGTGGAAATTACAGAAAAGGGCCGTTTTGATCAGTTCCCGTATCTAGGTAAACAACGTCTTCAAAAATTAGAAGGAATTAAGATCGGCCAATGGTACGGCAAACAAACGAATTTGCATGTTTATTTGGGAGCGATGAACCAAATGATTCATCATGTTAAGTCTGTTCAAGGTAATCAAATTAAGTTCCCTCGCCCTACCCTATTTTTCTGGTCTGATTTTTATCAAGATTTTGTTGGAACTCAATGTGTTTCCCCCTTAAATTTTCACGCAAGAAGTTATTATCAATTTACATTTAAACAGTCGTTTCAATTACAGGGCCAAGCGGTCTATCAATTCACAATTACGCCGAAAATGAAAGCTGATCGCTTGTTCTCGGGTATTCTAACCTTAAGTCAAGAAGGAATGTTCGTGGGTTTCCATGGAACGGTTGAATCTGATGCAATTGATTATCACATTCATGTCCAAAATCAATACAAATTTGAAAGCTGGCTGCCACTATCCGCAAATTTTAATGTAAAAGGTGGTGTTTTAGGTGTAACTGGCGAATACGAAATTCAAGAAAATGTGCAAGGAGAGATTCAATTTTGGCAACCCCGTGTACAAGATTTCGAAAACTCGAAGGATATAAAAGAGGTTCTCAATATTTCAGATCGTGCTTTTGATGAAACGTATGTCAGTCAATTATTAGCCAATCTACACCAAGGTTTAATTCGAAAATGGAAACAGAGGCCTCAATCTGCTCTCCAAACAGTTGATTCTGTAAAAGTTGAACCCTTCCAACAAAAACAGTTTCTAAATAAAGAATTCTTTCCTGCTCCTATAGACTCGTCGAGTATTGCTCATTTCGATACTGTACGTAGGAGCCCATTTAGGTTAGACCAATTAATTTTTAGTAAATCTTTTTATTTTGGTAAAAAAAGAACCGACTTCTATCCATTTGAAATATACTATAAGTCACCTGTATTTGATTCTAACTTTAATACGGTTGAAGGTTTTGTGTCGAATGCAGCTTTGGTTTTTCGGAGACGTTGGGCTCGTTATCGCATGTTAGAAGCAGAGGTTTTAGGCCGACGTTCATTTGGTTTAAATCGGAATACGGGGTATGTAAAGCTTCGGTATAAAACTGAGAATTTTGATATGTCAGCAACACAAGGGGATTACGTTGCTCAATACAATTCGGATAATTCGATATCACCCGAGATGAATTCCTTGTCAACTTTATTGCTGAAAAACAATCAGATGAAGATTTATCGTAAACAATATTGGAATATATCCATGTTAAAGCGATTCTCGGCTCGATTATTTATTAAGGCGTCTGCTGAGTCAGCGTTCAGATCTCAAATGGATAATACGACAGGATATCATTGGGTTAATTATCTGAATCGAACCTTCAGTAGTAATAATCCCACAAATGATGAAAGTTTACAAGCAGGATTTGACAATCACCAAGCCTTCATTACTCAATTTTCGGTAGGATTTAGGCCATTTTTAACTCAATCTTACTTGAACTCGACAAGACAAAGTGATTGGGGATCTTCGCCATTAATTCAAGTCAAATACCGAGCTGGGTGGCCAGATGTTTTTGGCTCAAAGGTAGATTTTCACTTGCTAGAATTTTCATATGTTCAGAACTCGGACCTTTCACCCTGGGTAAAATCTGGCTTTATTTTAAATTCTGGTACTTTTTTCGGTCGATCACCGGAATATTTTCTGGATTACAAACACTTTAATGGAGGCTTAAACTTGATACAGACAGGAGATATGTTGGCTTCACACCGTCTTGTTGGCTATTATCAAAATTTTACTTCTGGTGCCAATCAACGCTTGAATGTCAATCACTATGCCTACAGTACTTCAGGTGCCTATGTAGAAGCATTGTCGCAATTTCAATTTTCGAATTTATGGCTAAAGCCCATTTTGGGTACGAAGAAAGCCTATGTGAAGGAATTACTTATCGCAAATGCGGTTTATCTTCCTAAACAGAATTTGTTTTATCAAGAATTGGGATATGGTTTAGATGGGGTAATTAAGGTCTTACGCTTGGAGGCGATAGCAAACTTCTCTAATGGACAATTTAATTACATAGGCTTCCGAGTTAACATCAATTCACGTATTCGAATAGGTAATATTCCGGAATAATATAATTATTTAGATTTTTTTTGGTGCTTTCGCTTTAATTGTAAACAAATACATTTTAAGCAACTATATTTGAGGTCATTTCAAAAATTTAACCTGAAACATTTATCTGATGGCAAAAAATTTGGTCATAGTTGAGTCCCCCGCAAAAGCAAAAACGATAGAAGGTTATTTGGGTAAGGATTTTATTGTAAAATCTTCTTATGGTCATGTGCGGGATTTACCTACCAAAGGTGATAAGGTCATCGATGTAGATAATGATTTTACCCCTACTTATGTCGTCTCGGCGGACAAGACGCAGGTTATTTCGGAATTAAAGAAATTGGCGAAATCTTGTGAAGAGGTATGGTTAGCGACTGACGACGACCGTGAGGGAGAAGCTATTTCATGGCATTTAAAAGAAGCCTTGAATTTAAAGGATAATACAAAACGGATTGTATTTCGTGAAATTACGAAATCTGCCATTCTAAAGGCTATTGAGCAACCTCGTGCCATTGATATGGATTTGGTGAATGCACAGCAGGCTCGTCGGATTATGGATCGCTTGATTGGATTTGAACTTTCTCCAGTCCTTTGGTCTAAAGTACAAAAAGGACTCTCAGCGGGTCGTGTTCAATCAGTAGCAGTTCGATTAATTGTCGAACGTGAAAAAGAAATTGAGCAACATGCGAGTATCGCAACGTTTAAAGTTAGTGCGCTGTTTGATTTGCCTGGTAAAAAGGTATTAAAAGCAGAATTAGCAAAGAATTTTGCCAAAGAAGGCGATGCGCTTGGGTTTTTGAAAAAATGTGTAGGTGCCACTTTCTCGATTAAGAGTTTAGAAACTAAACCTGCGAAGAAAACTCCTGCCCCTCCATTTACCACTTCTACCTTACAACAGGAAGCATCACGTAAATTAGGTTATGCTGTAGCGACAACCATGTCGATCGCGCAAAAATTATATGAATCAGGTCGCATATCTTACATGCGTACGGATTCAACCATGTTGTCACAAGAAGCACGAGATAAAGCCAAAGCGGCAATCGAATCAAATTATGGTGAGAAATTTCACCATGCGCGTCAATTTAAAACGAAATCCGATAGTGCTCAAGAGGCTCACGAAGCCATCCGTCCTACGGATTTTGGAATGTCTACCCTATCCGGTGATTCAAGAGAGCGTAAATTATATGAATTGATTTGGAAGCGCTCTATCGCATCGCAGATGTCTGATGCTTTATTGGAAAGAACGACGGCACAAATTGAGATTTCGACCACAACAGAAGTATTGGTTGCACAAGGGGAAGTAATCGCTTTTGAAGGTTTTTTAAAGGCTTATTTGGAAGGGAAAGACGACGAGGATGAGGATGAAAACAAAGATATGTTACCTCCTTTGTCGGTGGGTCAAGTTCTCCAATTGGATGAATTAAAGGCACAAGAACGTTTCTCTCGTCCAGCTCCGCGGTATACCGAGGCGAGTCTTGTTAAAGCTTTGGAAGAAAAGGGTATTGGACGTCCGTCAACTTACGCACCAACGATTTCTACGATTATCAAACGTGCTTACGTGGAGAAGGAAGACCGTGCTGGTAAGGAAAGATCATTTCAAACCTGGACCTTAAAGGATGATGAGATTGCGGGTGTGAAGGCTACCGAAATGGTAGGTGCTGAGAAGTCTAAGTTATTCCCTACGCACATTGGTACACTTGTAACAGATTTTCTTATTGAAAATTTTCAAGAAGTTGTCGATTACACATTCACCGCTGAAATGGAGAATGAATTTGACCACATTGCACAAGGAAAATTGCCATGGGTTAAATTAATGAAGGATTTTTATGGTTCATTCCATAAAACTATTGAAGATAGTAAGGGCATTGCACGAAGTTCAGTGGGCGGAGGTCGAGAATTAGGCGTTGACCCTGAAACAGGTAAGAAAATTTCGGTACGTTTAGGGAAGTTTGGACCATTCGTTCAATTGGGCGAATCAGGCGAAGAGGACAAACCAGTATTTGCCAATTTAGCGAAGCACCATTCGATTGCAACTTTGACATTGGAGGATGCGATTGCCTTATTGGCCCGACCGAAATTACCGCGTGAAATCGGAATTTTAGATGATAAACCTGTTGTGATTGGTGCGGGTAAATTAGGCCCCTACATTAAATATGATGGTAAATTTACTAGCCTACCAGAACCGAATGATCCCTTTACAATTGAATTGGATCAGGCTGTTTTGGTGATGCAAGCAGCTCAAAAGGCTGCAGAATCAGCTGGTTTAGGGTATTTTGAAGAGCAATTGATTGAAACAGGAAAAGGTCGTTTTGGTCCTTATGTCAAACACAATGGCAAGTATATTTCCTTGAGTAAAACGGATAATTTAGCCTCATTAACCCAGGAGCGTGCAATTGAGTTGATTTTGGCTAAACGTAATGCAGAAGCTAACAAGATCATTAAGGAATTTGCTGAAAATGCTGCGATCAAGGTCGTAAACGGTATGTATGGTCCTTATATCCAAATTGGAAAACGGAATGTGAAAATTCCGAAAGATCAAGACCCAGCAAGCTTAACATTGGAGGATTGTATCGCTTTAGGTGATGCTGCTCCAGCACCGAAGAAGACAACAAGAAAAAAATAAGATATGAGTCAGATTATTGATGGAAAAATGGTCGCTGAATCCATGAAAGCGTCCATCGCGAAAGAGGTTCAAGATTTAGTTGCATCGGGTAAACGTGCACCCCATTTGGTTGCCATACTTGTGGGTAACAATGGTGCTTCAGAAACCTATGTTGCAAATAAAGTTAAATCTTGTGAGGAATTAGGATTTGCTTCTACCCTGTTGCGTTTTGATCCTTCCATTTCTGAAACTGAATTATTACAGGCGGTGATTGATGTGAATAATAATCCAGAAATGGATGGGTTAATTGTTCAATTACCTTTGCCCAATCACATCAATCCAGACCGTGTCATGGAAACCATTCATCCATCAAAGGATGTTGATGGTTTCCATCCCATTAACATCGGTCGGATGGCCAAAGGGCTTCCAGCCTATATTTCGGCTACGCCTCAAGGTGTATTGGATTTATTAGCTTATTATAACATTGAGACAGCTGGTAAACATTGTGTGGTTGTAGGACGCAGTCAAATTGTTGGATTACCGATGTCTATTTTGATGCAGCGTAATCATCCGCAAGGAAACTGTACGGTGACGTTGACGCATTCACGTACCGCTAATTTAGAGGAGATGTGCCAACAAGCCGATATTATCATTGTGGCTTTGGGTAAGCCGGAGTTTATTACGGCGGCACATGTGAAACCGGGTGCGGTTGTCATCGATGTGGGATTAACACGTGTGGAAGATGCGAGTAAGAAATCAGGATTTGCCTTAAAGGGTGATGTGGATTTCGATTCGGTTTTCCCAATATGTTCTTACATCACCCCAGTACCCAAGGGCGTAGGTCCCATGACCATCGTTTCCCTGATGAAAAACACCTTATTAGCTGCCAAAGGTGTTATCTACCCGAAGAACTAAGACTTATACAAATAGCGATGGAAAACTCCCAATGGGAGTTTTTTGTCGTATTGGTCGTTTAGGTATAATTCGCCCGACTCTGCGGTTTCAGGTACGTTGAAGATACCGTTCACTAGGTTTTCAACCACCAAAGTAGAGAAACCCAAGGAATAGACATTTGTTAACAAAATATGTTCTTTAGGATCTAAAATTTCTTTCACTGAGCGTAACATATCGTCTATTTGCTCCTCTAATACCCATTTTTCGCCGTCTGGTCCCCGGCCGTAAGCAGGTGGATCTAATAAAATCCCTTGGTAGAAATTACCCCTTCTAGCTTCTCTTTTAACAAATTTCAAGGCATCTTCTGCCATCCAACGAATGGAATCCAATTGAGAAACTTCCATGTTTTCTCTTGCCCAAGACAACACAGGTTTCACCGAATCCACATGTGTGACATCGGCTCCCATTTGACGGCAAACTAAGCTAGCACCCCCTGTGTAAGCAAAAAGGTTTAATATCTTAGGTTTGGGATTACTCAATAAAGGAATATTTTTTGCCAAAAACTCCCAGTTGGAAGCCTGTTCTGGAAATAAGCCCACATGTTTAAACGACGATAGGCTGATTTTTAATTTTAAATCTAATTTCTCCGACTGGTATGGGATAAACCATTTGTCGGGTACTCCTTTTTTGATCTCCCAAACGCCACGTTCCGTACTGCCCTTTTCTTTCTTAAAATGAGCGTTAGCCTTAAGTGCCCAAAATTCTTCTGAGAGAGACTTAGACCATAAAGCCTGAGGTTCGGGTCTGCGAACGACAAATTCACCAAACTGCTCTAATTTTTCAAATCCGCCCGAGTCAATTAATTCGTAGCTTTTGCCCCAATTTTGAGGCGTTTCAATGGCAATAGATTGGTGATGATTTGACATTAAGGATTAAATTGAATTTTGTTTAAATAGAAAACAGTACGTTTTCCTTCTGTTTGGTTAATGATATTTTGCGTTCCGTGCGCTAAGAAATAGGTGCCATACCAATAGGTTAAATCGGAATCCGCTGATTTCTTTACACGATCTCCCTCTAAATTGGTTTCAATAGCCAATGTATTTTCAACTTCCTTCGTTCCTTGTTCACTGATGATTTTGGAAACGATTTGATTCTCTCGGCTATAGCTTAAAATTATCTGATCCTGCTGAACAGATGTTTTGATTTTTTGAATGAGCTTTGGTTCCTTCATGTCATGCAAGGAAACACAATGGTCCCACAATAAATTTCCTTGCGCATCTAATTCTGCGATAACGGCATGCGTATAAACCCAGCCATCAAATTGTTGTTGATTGCCGTAGTAATTGTATCCGCGATATCCCCAAGGGCTATAATAGCTGGAAAACGGCGAATACAAACCATAGTTACCATAACCCCATCGGTAAGGATTATACATCATGCTCCAGGGAGAATAAAATCCTCCTAGCGTTGTCATACCGGGAAATAATCCTCCCCCATAGGGACCAAAATTGTTGTACTTATAATCAGGATAAAAAGCTTCAGCTACGACGATGTAGTGATCACCTTTGCGAATGATGTCATGCATCAATAAACGGTAATCTAAACGTAAATCTTCTCCCTTTTCTTCTTTGTCTTTGATCCGTTTGGTTTGACGCTCTAATTGTTTAGGGCTTAAAAAATTAAAGAAATTATTGAATTTAGTAAAACTCGTATAACTAGAATTCGCTAGCTCACCATCTAAAAATGACTGAAAATAGAGTCCTTGTGAACTGGGTCCTTTAGATGAACCAACCGTATTTTTGTGGCCATAGGTACCAACAATGACTTGCAAGGAATCATTTATTTGAGTCGATTTGGCATTCATCATCGCGAACTCATCATTAGGCTTCATTAGTACCTGACTAACTTGATTGCCATCTTCGTCAAATGATTTTAGAATGAGTTGGTAATCTTTCGCCTTTTTACCTACTGAATATGTGACATTGATTTGCTGATAAGCGGTATCTAAATCCATCGATTGAATCTCAGCTTGTCCTTTCACAATTGCTGGAAGAATTCGGGTCTTTTTTTCGATTAGATTGGTAAACAGGATGACTGGTTGTGAATTAACCATTCCAGCAATAAATAATGAGGCATTTAAGGCTTTGAAATTCGAAATTTCAATACGGTCTACGGAAATGATTTGATATTTGTCAACTTTCCCCTTCTCTGTATTTACCCGAAATATGACATATGAATTACTCTTAAAACGGCTAAATAACAAATATAAATCATCCCCGTCGTAGCTATGTGTCACATAATCTTGATTGGAATCAATGGTGGCATTCGCTGACCATTCTTGCTCTAAATTGGTTGAGAATTTACGCAAGTTAAATGCTTGTTTATTTAATTGGCTTAGTAGAATAACTCCTTTCTTGCCAATGGGAATTGTAAAGGTTTCGACTTGATTTGATTCTTGGGAGAATTCAACGCGTTTATTCGTTTGACCATTTACTTGTAAAATGGTCGTATAAACAAAGATTAGAATCAAAAAAGCCTTTTTCATATTATTCGGTTAAACTTAGTATAATATCAAATTCTGCTTTTTGAACGGGCGTTACGGATAATCTTGATTGTTTAATTAAAGCAAGTGAACTTAGTCGATCATCTGCTTTCATCGCTTTAAGCGTAACCGTTTTAGGGAATTTTTTTATGGGTTTAAGTTCTACGACAACCCAACGTGGATCTTCTGTGGTAGGATCCTGATAAAATTCCTTACTAACTTCTGCTAATCCTACTACTTCCATGCCTTCGTTTGAATGGTAAAAAAACACCCAATCGCCCTTTTGCATGGCCTTCATGTTATTTCGCGCTTGATAATTACGCACTCCGTCCCAAACAGATTTCCCTTCTTTAACGAAATCATCCCAAGAATATTTGAATGGTTCTGATTTTACGAGCCAATAATTCATCTTTAAGGGAATTTAGGGAATTTAGAGAAATCGGGTTTGCGCTTTTCTAAGAATGCATTCTTGCCTTCTTTCGCCTCATCCGATAAGTAATACAGTAAGGTAGCGTTTCCGGCTAATTCTTGAATTCCAGCCTGTCCATCTAGCTCTGCATTGAACGCTGACTTCAACATGCGCAAAGCCAAAGGGCTTTTTTCTAGGATTTTCTCACACCATGCTACTGTTGTTGCTTCTAATTCGTCCAAAGGAACGACTTTATTGACTAATCCCATTTGTAAGGCATCTTGTGCATCATATTGATCGCAAAGCAACCAAATCTCTCGAGCCTTCTTTTGGCCTACCACACGCGCTAAATAAGAGGCACCGAAACCACCATCGAAAGATCCTACATTCGGTCCTGTTTGACCAAAACGCGCATTTTCTGCAGCAATGGATAAATCGCAAATGACATGTAATACGTGTCCACCTCCGATGGCCCAACCTGCAACCATGGCAACGACGGGTTTAGGAATCGTTCTAATTTGACGTTGTAAGTCTAATACATTTAAACGAGGCACGAAATCGTCTCCCACATATCCGCCATCACCTCGAACGCTTTGATCACCACCGGAACAAAATGCTTTTCCTCCTTCACCTGTCAAAATGATAACGCCTACAGAAGTATCTTGGCGCGCTAATTCCATGGCCTCTGACATTTCTTGAACAGTCAATGGCGTAAATGCATTGTGTTTATGCGGACGGTTAATGGAGATTTTTGCAATCCCTTTGTATTGTTGGAATAATATGTCTTTATATTCCTTGATGGTTTTCCACGGCAAATTTAACGTCATAATTTATTGATTAGATTCTTCGTTGTAAGTAACATCCCATGTGTGGTCTGCTAATAATATTACTTTGGCTAAATATCGGCTATATTTAAAAGAACGACCCCATTCATGCGGCGCAACAAGCGACAATAAGTCGGTTCCATCTTCTTTCTCATACATGTAATAAGTCTCGGAAATAATAGGTTCAAAACCCATGGCTGCATCATAGATGCGTTCAGATATTTCTTTGCGATCGGCTAAAAGCTTAGCTTGTTTTGCTAAAACCTCCATTTGCTCATAGAGTTGGTTCATTTGGCGATCCGTTTGTTGGCGCATCGCTAATATACTCCTCCCCTTCGTTTTACCCGTATCCTCCGGTTTAATGACAGCTCCGCCTGCCGTATGGGCATATGGAAGCAAGCCCGGATTTTGGGCTACTTTGTCTGGATTGATCGGATTTAAAAATGGCTCTTCTTTCATCTACACAAGGTTATTTGATTAACCTTCTATTAACTCACGAAATTAGAGAATGTTTGGTTAATTTTGGAATGATTTGACGATTTATGCAGCTATTTTCTCCCCTTTCGGATGATTTGTTTGAACCTTCCTCAGAATTTGAGCGTGAGGTCTTATCATTTTGTGTTGCATGGAAAAGCGGGCAAAGCTCTTTCTTATTTCATACATCGGGTTCTACGGGTGTTCCTAAGCCTATTTGGCTTAACCGACAGGCGATGGAAGCTTCAGCTCGCTCAACAGGTGAATGGTTACATCTGAAGCCGCATGAAGTCGCTTTTGCTTGTTTACCGGTACATTATATAGCTGGTGCGATGGTATTGGTTCGTGCGATGGTGCTTAATTTAAAGGTTTGCTTGGTGGAACCTTCAGCCAATCCATTCATAGGTCTTGCTCCAATTTCTATTCAGTTAGCCTCTTTTGTTCCTAATCAATGGCATGCTATACTCGCTTCAGGAATTGATTTATCTACTTTTCTAAAGGATTCAAAAGGAATTTTACTGGGTGGGGCAGCCTTATCTGAGGATTTGAAAATGCGCTCCAGGGAATTTGTTTTCCCTATTTTTGAAACGTATGGCATGACCGAAACGGTTTCTCATATTGCTTTTAAGCGTCTGGGAGATTCATTTTTTCAAACGCTCGGTTCTGTTGAAATTGATGTAGATGAGCGTCATTGTCTGAAAGCGAAAGGAAAAGTGACAGGAGATGTTTGGGTACAAACCAATGATATCATTTCAATAAAGGATGATTCGACTTTTGAATTTAAAGGCCGTTTCGACCGCGTAATTAATTCCGCTGGTCGAAAAGTTCATCCTGAGGAAATGGAAAATTTCATTGATCGACATCCAGATAAACCCGAATCATTTTTTATCGCAGGTTTAGCAGATAAGGTATATGGCCAACAAGTTTGTATGCTTTATACAGGTACCTGGTCATCTCAAATGCAATCTACGCTTGTATCAGCCTTGCAGCAAAACTTCGAATCGTGGCAATTGCCCAAACAGTTTATTCAATTAGCTAATTTTCAATTTACAGCTTCAGGCAAAATAGATAGATTGAAATCCGTAGCTTTGTATCTTAAATCCATTTAGATGAAACCAGCGCGTTTAGAGAAAAAATTTCAATTGTTTTATGAGAGTCCTAATAATGTACCTGCTCCCTACCATTTAGAGGCAGCTTTTACATTTGATGGCTTTTTGTCTGATAATCCAAAAGTTGCGGTTTCAATTCAATACATCGATCGGGACGATTTTTCGCGGGAAGAATTATTAGCGGAAGGACTGAATGTAGAAGATCATTTTGAATGGTCTGGCAATTTATCCTTAGCCTGGCGCAACAGATTAGAAACTGCTTTTTTGTTGTTTCAATCAGGTTCATGCAATCCGCGTGATGAAGAACCCTTTATCACCTTGGAAGCTGCGGATACAACGACTGCGGTGCCGATCAGCTTAGAAATAGAAGATACCTTATTGCAAGAGTTTATGCAGGCCATCTTAGAGGTTGCAGGGAATGAAATGCCCTTATATTTGGGTTTTCAGTTCATGGACGCTGATGAAGAATGGATACGAATTGAAGGGGAAATGTCATTTTTTGATCTAAAATTTACATACCGATCAGGTGGTTCAGATGGCCCCATCCGATTTACAGATCAATGGCAAGAATTGCAGGAATTGATGCAAGTTTTATTTATAGGTGAGTTTACGTTTGAAAAAGGTTTGGAAGATTTAAAGCCAAAAACGCAATTTGCTGTTTATCCTGGAGATGGAAAGTGGTATGTGGCTGGTGATACGTGGTTTAGACCATCAGGAAATAAAGGTTATTTTGATTTAATTGAAGATAAATTACGTGAATTGTTTACCATTTAAGCGCTAGGCATGAATCAATCAACAGAAGAAAGAATCCAAGAGGTTCTGTTTTTGCAAAAATCCTCTTTGCTCCGATTAAAAAATTCGAGCGCAGAAGAGCGGATTGAAAAATTAAGAAAGTTGCAGAAATATATGTTGGCTCACCAACAAGATCTCTTTGATGCACTATTTCAGGATTTTCGTAAGCCAAGTTCAGAGGTTATCATCGCAGAACTTTTAGGCGTTAAGCGTGAAATTGATCACATGATAAGTCACATTAAATCCTGGATGAAGCCTCAAAAAGTTTCAACCCCGCTCCTGTTGCTGGGAACTCAGGGACATATTCAGTACGAGCCGAAAGGATTGTGTTTAATTATAGCCCCATGGAATTATCCATTCAATTTGGCTATTAATCCCTTGGTACATGCGATAGCTGCAGGAAATGCGATTATCTTAAAGCCGTCAGAAATGAGTCAGCATACATCGGCTTTTATCAAGAAAATGATTAATTCATTGTATGATGCTTCAGATGTATTCTGTGTGGAGGGTGATGCTCAAGTATCCACTTTCTTATTAGGTCAGAAATTTGATCATATCTTTTTTACGGGAAGCCCTGCGATTGGTAAAGTTGTTATGGCAGCTGCCGCGAAGCATTTGACTTCTGTAACTCTTGAATTAGGCGGTAAATCGCCAGCTATTGTTGGTCCAAGTGCTGATATGGATAGTATTGTACAAAAAATTGCTTGGGGTAAGTTTCTGAATAATGGCCAAACTTGCATCGCCCCTGATTATGTTTTTGTTCATGAGAAGGTTCATTTCCAATTTTTAGCAGGTTTAGAAAATGCGATTCAAACTTTTTACAATGCAGATTCGAAAGGCATCGAAAAAAGTAACGATTATGCGCGTATCGTTAATCGGAGACATTTTGATCGCATCGTTCGTTTATTAGACGATGCCAAAGAGAAAGGTGCTAAGGTGATTTTTGGTGGAGAAATGAACCCCGAAACGAATTATATCAGTCCAACGATTTTAAGTCAGTGTACAATGGACATGGCAATCATGCAAGAAGAAATTTTTGGACCAATTTTGCCAGTTCTTACATTCCGTGCTGAGGATGAAATTGTAAACTATTTAAGTCATGAGGAGAAGCCTTTAGCGCTATATATCTTCTCGGAGGATAAATCTTTTACGGATTACATCCTCAATAATACATCTGCGGGTTCAAGTGTTGTCAATGATTGCTTAATTCAATTTGGCCATTCATCGTTGCCTTTTGGAGGGGTGAACAATTCAGGAATCGGTCGATCAGGTGGTAAATTTGGCTTCGAAGAATTTTCGCATGCAAAAGCTGTCATTGTACAAAATACAAATGCTTTGCGTTTCTTTTATCCTCCCTATACCTTACGGACGAAATGGTTAATCGAGCAAGTATTGAAGTGGTTTTAAAAACACTGCTGTGTTTATACGTTTGTTGCTTTTCATTTACGAGCTGGGGACAGTCTACTCTACTAGACCAAAATCCATTTTCATTGAAGTTTCAAAAGATTTCATTGAAAGAAGCTCCATTGAATCTTTATTTTCCAGTTGGTTATGATTCTGTTGCGCAAGAAACTGCGCATGAACTTGAATCAAAATGGGCTAGCAGTGGCTCAGGATTTTCCAAAAACGCTCGCCGATTTCCCGTTTTATTACAAAATCAAGGTTTGGTTTCAAATGGCTTTGTGAGCCTTTGGGCACCAAGAGCTGAATTTTTGACGACTCCAAGTCAGGATGCCGCTTTGCTGGGGACAAATGATTGGTTGCCCCTTTTGGTTAGTCATGAAATGCGGCATGTACATCAAAATAATGCAGCAAAAGAGGGTTTAGCTCGGTGGGTACATGGCCTCTTTGGTGCATATGGTCAAGCGGTTTACAGTAATTTGATGATACCTAATTGGCTTTGGGAAGGTGATGCGATTGAAACAGAATCACGTATGAACGCAATGGGGCGGTCTCAGATACCTCAATTTAAAATGCCCTTAATGGCTTATTTAAAAACGTATGGGGTTCCAAGCTATGCTAAAATGATGGGGAAATCTTACCAACAATTGGTTCCCAATCATTATGTTTTTGGCCAGTATTTGAGTCAACAAATGACCAAAGATTTTGGGGAGTCATTTATTCCTAGTTTATGGCAGTCCGCGCTAAATCATCCAACATTATTTGGCTTTTCTAGGCAATTTAAAAAACGGACAGGAAAGTCGATTGACCAATATTCACACGATGCTTTTGCGAAAATTGGTGTTCAAGATTCTGTACCTCTGCAAAAGAAGCAAGGTTTTACACAATATTTATACCCCAATATTTTAGCAGATGGTCGAATCATAGCCTTGAAAACGGGTTTTTCAAATATCAAGCAATTGGTCGAAATAAAGGATGGTCATGAGCGCCGACTCACCTATTTCGGACCCTTGATTGATGCTTCTATGCTAAGCGCTTCTGATGATTATGTTGTTTGGTCGGAATTGGTATTTCATCCACGTTGGGGTCAAAAACAACAATCGCGACTCATTTTTTATTCCTTGAGAACCGGCAAGAAATCTTTTTGGGGAGCTAATGAAAAATGGATTAGTCCAAGTATTTCAACAGATTCAAAATATGTTTCCTTTATTCATTTGAAGGAAAATGGTCAATCTTCATTAAAGGTTTATAATCTTGCGCAGCGCAAGGTTATATCAATAATATCCGCAAAAAGTGGAGAACAGTTTCTTCAACCTCGCTTAAATTCCGATGGAACATTAGTGTACATTGTTAAATATGCGGGTAATAAATCCGTTTGTATTTGGGATTTCATTCAACAGAGGGAAATCTTTCGAAAGGATTTCGGCCAATGCAATATAGCACACCCCGTTTTCGTAGGTAATTGGATATATATGAATTACCCCGCAGGCGATGTTGACCAGATCGCTCGCATTAGTCGCGCGGATGAGCGATTTGAAGTTATGACCCAAGAGCGTTTTGGTGCTTATTTTGGTCATCCTACAGCTGATTCCTTGATTTATTCAGCTTATACTGCCGCGGGTCATCAATTGGTTTCCGTTGGATTGAATCCGAGTCCAATAGATTTAACTATTCAATCTTTTCAGGTAAAAAAAGATACCTTGAAACTTCCTTTTCCAATACAATCGGTTTCAAAATGGAATTTACTCAATCCTTTTTCTTGGGGACCTGTTTTAAGTTCTTCGGGAACTCAATTGGAGTACAGTGTAATTTCTCGGGATGTTTTTAATTCATTGCAAGTCGCTGCAGGTACTCGCTACGGGATGAATGAAAAGTCGTGGAATCAATTTGCCCGACTCTCCTATCAAGCCTTGTATCCAATTATTGATGTTAATTATCAAATTAGCGATCGTAAAACTCAATTATATATTGATAATAAAAAGCCCTTAGATAGTTTAAGGGTTGATCAATGGAGGCAACAAACTTGGGACATTGGCATCCGTATACCATTCAATCTTACGCATAGTGCTTACCAGGAATTTTTGCAAGTTGGTTCTAATTTAGGATTATTACAGGTTAGCGGTTATGATTTAGCCCAACGTTATTATTCAGAACCTTTTAATGGGAATTATAGCTTCTTGAAACATCAAATATATTACAGCAAATTGCTGAGCAAGAGTCTATGGGATGTTCAATCGCGAAAGGGTTTTGTGTTACAAGCGAATTGGAATGGTATACCATTCAAGCAGAAGTTACATAATGAATTATGGAATTTACAAGCGCAATTGTATTTGCCTGGACTATTAAAACATGATGGAATTTTGTTACGGTATGCTTACCAGCAAGAATCGGAAGGTAATTACCGTTTCGGGAGTTCTGTTTTTTTTCCTCGTGGTTACTTGTATACTTCATTTAATCAATTAACAACGATGGGTATTGATTATCGTTTTCCAATCAAAAATACAGATATTAACATCGGGCGTTTAGTTTATGTAAGTCGAATCAAAGGAAATGTTTTCGGTGATTTGGGTATTGGAAAAGATAATTTGGAAGGAACAACACAATCCTTTCATGCATTCGGTGTAGATTTGTTGGCCCAATTTCATGCATTAAGATTTTCGCAGGGATTTGAATTAGGAGTTCGAGCTTTGTATATTTCAGAAAGTAAAACATGGGCAATTGTTCCACTGGTAATAGATATCGGATTTTGATTTATCGTTTCATATTTCTCGTAGGATGCTCATTATGCCTTGTAGCTTGTGAAAAGGAACAAGATACCAAGGGAGAAACAATACCCCCTACCGCAATTTTTCAGAAGTCTCAAAAGCCGGAATTAGTTGTAGCCTATTTGACAAATCTCTTAGAAAATCAAGATGGCGCTAATCTATATTATTTACGGTCAAAAGCATATTTTGACTTACGAGCCTATCAAAAAGCTCAAATAGACATTGAGAAAGCGTTGACCCAAGTGCCCGGTGATGTCGATTATTTGTTATTGTCAGCTCAAATCAAAAGGCAATTAGGTTTGTATGCAGAAGCTATTGAGGACGCGAAACTAGTCGAATCCAGTGGGATTACTTCTGCAAAATTATATCAAACGATTGCTGAGCTCTATTTCGCAATGCACGAGAAGAAGCTAGGATTTTTATATATCCGAAAATTGGAAAAGGCGGGTATTCCCAATTCAGAACATGTTTATGTCGATTTCATGAAGCGGCAGTTTCGCTCGGATAGTTTAGCAGCTTTGCAATCCGTCAGACTTTCAGATATTCAACATCCTGATTTAGCGCATGCCTATTTTTCATACCAAGTGGGTCGTATTTCCAACCTAACTTATCAAAAGCAAATATTAAATGAATTAAAGAAGTTTCCACTTGACCCTTATCTTATGTTTTCCTGGGGTAAGTTTCTGGTTCATATGGGTCAACATGGACAGGCGGAGAAGGTATTTAAACAGAGTATTGCTTGGGTTCCCCAACAGACTTCTATTCGACTTCATGTTGCGAGGTATTACCTAGAGCGCAACCAAAATGATTTAGTGGACCTTATTTTATCGCCTATTCAATCCAATCCACTTGTTGCTCGCGATGTACTATACCTAAAACTTTTGGGGTCATTAAATCGGGGTGAAAAATCGAAAAGTATTTCCCTTTTGGATTCAATTCGAAAGGTATATGCGAGCGATGGTCGTTTTTCGCTTTTGTATGATCGATTGCTCGGCAAAAAACAGGATTCCGTTAATTCGGTACCTGATTCGACCCAACAAATTGTCCCATAATTTTCCTTTCTATTCGGGTTTAAAATGAAGGTAAATTCGTACCTTTGCAAAAATTTTTTATATGATTAAGATATCTTTTCCTGACGGTCAGGTTCGTGAATTTGAAAAAGGAGTAACACCTATGGATGTTGCCTTGTCAATTTCGGAAGGTTTAGCTCGAAATGTATTAGCTGCAAAATTAAATGATGAGGTTGTTGATTCTTCTACAGCCATTGATTCAGATGCTAGCTTACAGTTATTAACCTGGAATGATGAAGAAGGGAAAAAGACATTTTGGCATTCATCAGCCCACTTGATGGCTGAGGCGATTGAAGCTTTGTATCCGGGTACTAAATTTGGTATTGGTCCTGCTATTGAACATGGTTTTTATTACGATATTGATTTAGGCGGTCAAGATTTTGGTTCTGATCAATTCAAGGAGATCGAAGATAAAATGGTTGAGTTGGCTCGACAAAAGAGTGAATATATTCGCAAGTCGGTGTCTAAAGCTGATGCAATTGCTTATTTCAAAGAGAAAAATGACGAGTATAAATTAGAGTTACTTGAAGGTCTGGAAGATGGTAAAATTACCTTTTACAGCCAGGGTAATTTTACAGATTTATGTCGGGGACCTCACATTCCTTCGACCGGATTTATTAAGTCGGTGAAGTTATTAAGTGTGGCAGGTGCTTATTGGCGTGGAGATGAGAAGCGCAAGCAAATGACACGTATTTATGCGATTACGTTTCCCAAAGCAAAGGAATTAGAAGAGTATTTATTCTTATTGGAGGAAGCAAAGCGTCGTGATCACCGGAAACTAGGGAAAGAATTGGAGCTTTTTGCCTTCTCGGAAAAGGTAGGAATGGGATTGCCATTGTGGTTACCTAAAGGAACCATTTTGCGTGAACGTTTAGAGAATTTCTTGAAACGTGCGCAAGTTCGCGCAGGCTACTCCCCTGTTGTGACACCGCATATTGCTAGTAAGGAATTGTATGTGACTTCAGGTCACTATGCCAAATATGGTAAGGATTCGTTCCAGCCAATTCATACACCGGATGAAGGAGAAGAGTATCTTTTGAAACCGATGAATTGTCCGCATCACTGCGAGATTTACAAAACAAAACCACGTTCGTACAAAGATTTGCCATTGCGCTTGGCTGAGTTTGGAACGGTTTATCGTTACGAGCAATCAGGCGAATTACATGGCTTGACGCGTGTTCGTGGATTTACGCAAGATGATGCACATATTTTCTGTCGTCCCGATCAAGTGGAAGAAGAATTTATGAAAGTAATTGATTTGGTGCTTTATGTATTTAAGGCATTAGGTTTCAACGAATATTCAGCGCAGGTTTCTTTGCGTGATCGCGAAAACCATGAGAAATACATTGGTAATGATGAGGATTGGGATCGTGCGGAACAAGCCATCATCAAAACAGCTGAGTTAAAGGGATTGCCTACAGTCGTGGAATATGGTGAGGCTGCGTTTTATGGTCCCAAATTAGACTTTATGGTTCGTGATGCCCTAGGTCGTAAATGGCAATTAGGTACGATTCAAGTAGATTACCAATTGCCTCAGCGATTTGAGTTGGAGTACACGGGTTCCGACAATCAAAAACACCGTCCAGTGATGATTCATAGAGCACCTTTTGGATCATTGGAACGATTTGTTGCTATATTAATTGAGAACACTGCGGGTAACTTTCCATTGTGGTTATCTCCAGATCAATTAGCCGTTTTGCCTATATCTGAGAAATACGAAGACTATGCGAATGAGGTTTATTTACGTTTGCAGGAGCGTGATTTGCGTGGCTATGTGGATCATCGTAACGAGAAAATGGGACGTAAGATTCGTGATGCAGAGGTTGGTAAGGTGCCTTTCATGATCATTGTGGGAGAAAAAGAGCAGTCAGATGGCATGGTTAGTATTCGTAAGAAAGGTG
Source organism: Bacteroidota bacterium (assembly GCA_041191865.1). GTDB lineage: Bacteria > Bacteroidota > Bacteroidia > Cytophagales > Spirosomataceae > Aquirufa. Next base: position 1,188 of record JBEEOB010000107.1, on the reverse strand, counting down.
AAGGAGATTTAGGAATGATGAGCTTGGATGCCTTTATGGCATTGGCTGGTGAAGAAATAAACCAACATTCTTATTCTAATTAGAAATAACTGATTATTTAAGCGCTTAGCTATTATTAGTTTGCTTTTACGCGCTTTTTAAATTAGTTTCGATTGATTTTTATTTAAACCAAATTATAATTTATGGCTTTACGCCCCAACAACAATTACCGAGGAAATAAGCGAGAAGAGGAACCGTATCGAATTAATCAATTGATTCGTGGTGTCGAAGAAGTTCGATTAGTAGGTGAAAACATTGAGATTGGTGTTTATCCTTTTGCGAAAGCTTTGGCAATTGCGGAGTCTCAAAACTTGGATTTGGTTGAAATTTCGCCCAAAGCAGTACCTCCTGTTTGTAAAGTTATTGATTATGCGAAGTTTAAGTATGATCAAAAGAAAAAGCAGAAGGAAATCAAAGCCAATGCTACCAAGACGGTTATCAAGGAAATTCGTTTCGGTCCTAACACGGATGAGCACGATTTTAACTTTAAGTTGAAACATGCTGTCAACTTCCTTAAAGAAGGTGCAAAAGTGAAAGCTTATGTGCATTTCGTAGGTCGCACCATTGTATTCAAAGAGCGTGGCGAGATGCTATTGCTTAATTTTGCCAAAGGATTGGAAGATGTGGGTAAGCCAGACGATATGCCTAAATTAGAAGGCAAGCGTATGAGCATCATCTTCTCCCCTAAAGTGGCGAAGAAATAATTTTACTATTTAAGTGGAATTTCGAGGTAATATTGTTACTTTTGCATTCCAATTTTTACATTTAATAATTTAAAGAATGCCAAAAATTAAAACCAACTCTGGAGCTAAGAAACGCTTCAAAGTAACGGGAACTGGTAAGATTAAGCGTAAACATGCTTTTCATAGCCATATCCTTACTAAAAAAACAACGAAACAAAAGCGTAATTTAGTTCACGCAACTTTAGTTTCACCGGCTGATATGGATCGCGTTAACTTAATGTTAGGTCTTTAGTAATCAGTTTAGTTATTGTTAAACCAGAAAGAGGGCAAAAAAAGTAATCGAGCGATTCGCCTCATTTCAAAAAACAAAAAATTATGCCAAGAAGTGTCAATCACGTAGCCTCAAGAGCTAGAAGAAAGAAAATCCTTAAGTTAGCGAAAGGATTTTACGGTCGCGGAAAAAACG